>CAYNAN010000004.1:0-13556 GCA_964395085.1 uncultured Synergistaceae bacterium | reverse complement strand
CAGCCATGGCCGAGGTTGTTCCTTATCTCCACCTTGCCCCCGGTCTTGGATATCTCGGTCCTGACCACGTCCATACCGACTCCTCGGCCGGATATGTTGTTGGCGGTCTGGAGCGTGGAGAAGCCGGGCAGGAAAATAAAATTCAATATCTCGTCCTCGCTGTAGTTCCTGGACTGGTCGGCCAGCTTTTTCTCAAAGGCCTTTTGAAGGATAACTTCCGGGTCAAGCCCTTTGCCGTCGTCGGATATCTCTATATAGACGCTACCTCTCTTGCTGTAGGCGTCGACCGATACAACGCCGGTTCTGGGCTTGCCCTTGGCCTCTCTATCGTCGGGAAGCTCTATGCCGTGGGATATGGCGTTTTTCACCAGGTGGACCAGTGGGTCCAGTATTCTCTCCGCTACCCCTCGGTCTATCTCTGTCTCCTCCCCTGATACCCTGAAGTCCACCGATTTGCCCAGCTCCTGGACCGTGTCCCTGGCGATTCTCTGTATCTTCTGAAGGGTGGTCTTGAGGGATATCATGCTCAGGGACATGGACGTGTTCTGTATCTCCTTGGTTATCCTGGACATCCTAAGGAGGTGGGATACCAGGCTGTCGTTCGCGCCGAAACGGGAGACCGCCTCCTGTTCGACCTGGGACTGGGTTATGAGAAGCTCCCCCAGCATGTTGACTAGGTTATCCAGCTTGAAGGTCGGTATCCTGACGTGATCTCCGCCCTGGTGCTGCTGAGGTGGTGGTGGCGTCTTCTCTGCGCTGGCCTTCTCGGCTGGCACGATCCCCTGAGACCTTAGGGATTGGACCACCTCTGACGCAGCGATGGCTCCCTCTTTTACCGCCACCTGGCCGAACTTGAGGTCCGGGTGCTGTTCCTTCTGTGTCCTGAGAAGGTCGTCCACCTTTTCTGGTGCCATTTTGCCCTGTGTGACCAGGATCTCGCCTATTTTACCGGCTATGGGGTCCTTTGCTTTTTCCGGCTCGGTCCAGTCCCTTGTCTCAAGGTATCGGAGATGTCCCTCGGTCTGGTCCAAAAAAGCTTGGTCCCTGAGGAGGCCGAGGTTGGAGCAGATGCGGGAGATGAGGTCGGATGAAGCTAAAATAGCGTCGACGACGGCGGTCCCCAACGGGACAGCCCCCTTTCTGCAACCGTCCAGGACCGTCTCGGTCCTGTGGGCTATCTTCTGAACCAGAGGCTGGTTCACGAAGCCCGCCAGTCCCTTGATGGTGTGGAAGGATCTGAAGATGTCGTGAACTATCTCCATCTTGCCGTCGCTCTCCATCTCCAGGGCCGCCACCTCGATGGAGCTCAGGTGTTCTTTCGTCTCAACCAGGAAGTCCTGGAGAAACTCCGAGTCCTGTTCGTCGTTCCCGATTATGTCGTCTACCAGGTCCCTTGGATCGTTGCCCATCGGTGCTCCCCCCCTTCCTACAGGGTGACTATTCCAGGGCGAACCTGACGGCCAGCCTCTCCTGTCCAACCTGAAACTGGATGACGGTCGAAGGGGCTCTGCTTATCATCAGGAACATCCTGTCTCCTATGGCGACGGTCGGAGGGGATATCTGTATGGTTCTCTCGCTGTCGAGCTTGAGCACTGCCGATGCCGATACCAGGTTCCCTAGCTCGCCTATAGCGGATTTGGCCATCATGTCCATCTCCTTGACCTCCATGCCCCCCATCATCCCGGAGGCTATCTGCATGGCCAGTGGCCTGGATAGGCCTATCAATAGGTTTCCCCTGAGCCCCTCTGTCAGGCCTATCAGGACGTTTACCTGGTTGGCGGAGGTCAGGTTGGCCTGTTCCATGACGCCGCCGTCCTGTAACGATAGGCCGAACATGGGGAATATTTCGTTGATCGCTAAAGGGATGGTGTCTCTAAGCTCCATCCGTTACACCCCCTCAAAACCTACGTCGATTCGGACCAATCCGACTGGGCCCCTGTACCTGAGCTCTGTGCTGTGTATCGACGGGGTCGTTATGTCCATATTGGTACCAGAGAATATTGCTGGAGGGGTCAGGCGGAAGTTGGTTCCCTTGTAGGCGTTGTTCACGACGGTGACCGCCTTGCCACAGACCATGTTGGCGAACTCTCCCACGGAGAAGAAGATCTCCGCCCTGTCAGACAGGGACTCACCGTTCATTCCCTCCGCTAGGTCCTTGATCTGTGACGCGTCCCCCTCGAAAAGGAACCGTCCCTTCATGGACTCATCCCCGGATATCATGCTCAATATGACCGCGATCTTCTCCTGTCCCATAGCCTGATCGTCGACCTGGGGAGAGAACTCCCTTTCGCCCAGGTCCTTGGCTATCGATAGAAAGCCGTCGCAGATCGCCTTGATTACCAGGTCTTTTCTCTCCTCCGCCATGATCAGGCATCCTTGAGTACGTTGAATATGGCCTTTTGAAGGTCCTTAGACTCAAAGGGCTTGGTGAGGAAATGTCTTACCCCCAGGGACGTCGCCCTGTTTATAAGGTCGTCGTCCCCCATGGCGCTGAGCATTATCACCTTCACCGAAGGATGGGATTTCGCCATCTCCTCCGCTGTCTCCAGCCCGTCCATTACCGGCATGGTCACGTCAAGTGTAACTATGTCGGGGTTTAGATCTCCTACCATGTCCAGGCCGATCCGACCGTTCTCCGCTGTCCCCACCACCTCGATGCCCTCGTTATCCGCCAGAGCCTTCTTTATCGCCTTGTGGATAAAGGGGGAGTCATCGATTATAAGCAGACGAATCTTTTCATCCAATGACCTCATCTCCTCTCTGTCCTTTTGCGCTGTTTTCGCTATATTCTCCATTGTATCAAACGCCGCAAGTGTTTTAAATGGCCGTCAATATATAAAGAGGGTGTGGCGTCTAAATTTTCACGCCACACCCTATAATTTTTTTTATTTTTTTAGGTGTTCGTCGAACCAGCGGCAGATCTCCTCCAGCCTGGCGAGCCTCTCTTTGGGCTTGCCTCCCCTGCTGAGCTCGTGATTTTCCCCTTTGAAGACGCATATTTTGCTCTCCACCCCGTGTCGTTTAAGAGCTGTGAACATCTGTAATCCCTGGGAGAGCTCACATCGATAGTCCTCGTCTGAGTGGATGAAGAGGGTCGGGGTCCTGGCCTGGTCGGCATACTTCAATGGCGAGTGCCACCAGAGTTTCTCCACGTTGTCCCATATGTCCGCGCCCTGCTGATCTGGCACGAAATAGTAGCCTATGTCGGATATCCCAGCCTTTGAGATCCAGTTGGATATGCTCCTTTGAGATACGGCCGCCTTGAATCGGTCGGTATGACCTATCACCCAGTTTGTCATATAACCTCCGTAGGAGCCCCCTGTGATGCCCATGCGGGTACTATCGACGTAGGGCAGTTCCGAGACGGCGTCCGTGAAGGCCATTATATCGTCGTAGTCGACGGTGCCGTACTTTCCCCTTATGTCGTCGAAGTCGTTGCCCCTGCCGTCGCTTCCCCTTGGGTTACAGAAGGCGACGACGTAGCCTTTAGCCGCCCACAGTTGCATCTCGTGAAAGAACACGTCCCCGAACGCGGTCTTGGGGCCTCCGTGGACGTGGACTATGGTCGGGTAGGCCTCCCCTTCCCTGAAGTCCACCGGTCTCATAACCCATCCGTCGATTGTCCAGGCGGGATCGGCGTGGCTTTCCAGGTATTCCGGTTGGGATAGTTTTCTGTCCCTTATCACCCAACTGTTGAAGTCCGTAAGGGATCTCTCTTCTCCATCCTCTATCGTGTAGAGCTCCTGTAGCTCAAGCCCCTTCAATCCTACCAGGGCTATCCTGCCCTGGTGGACGTGGTAGTCGTCTACTGAGGACAGGCCGTTCGTGATTCGCTTTATCTCGCCGTCAAGGCCAACGCTGTGCAGATTGGACCTGGTCCTGTCGGTGGAGACGAACCATATACGGTGGTCGTCCACGAAGAAGGCCAGGTTCATGTCTGACGTCCCATACCTACAGTCGCATCCGATGGAGTTCCTCAGCCCGGCGTCCAACCCCGGAGTTATCTCCCTCAATACGCCGTTCTCAAGAGAGAAAAGGGAGGCGTTTTGGTTTATCCCGTGTTTGGACAGGTCTGACCCGGAGAGGACCACCTTGTCGTCCAGGTAGTCGGCGCAGCGACAGTCGAAGCCTTCCCCAGAGATGAGGACCTCCATCCTCCTGGTCCTGAGATCAAGCTCCCGGAGCTCCGAGAAAAGGGGCTTTACGTCGCCGTAATCCTTGCCGGTTATGAGCGCCTTCGCCCCGTCCGGCGACAGTCTGAACCGCTCCACGTCCAGGGTGTCAGGCGTGAGCTTTTCCGGCTTTTCGCCGATTCTGTAGAGGTAAAGCCCTGTTCTGCTCTGGGCGGTGTAGCCTTTACCGTTGGAGCAGAATGGGACCTGGGAGAAGACCATGTAGTCGGCTCCCTCCAGAAGCTCCTCCTGTCTGGGGTCGGTCGCTGACAGGAGATATTCGTCTCTCCCTAGATGGACCATGGACGATACCGATATATCCAGCTTGCCTATGGATCTGGCCTCTCCGCCGGATAGGGGTATCGTAAACAGTTCAGAGGCTCCTTTGGGGGGATCGTTTCTGCTGCTGGAGAACGTGACCTCCGATCCGTCCGATGTCCAGCAGAAGCATCTCTCCTTTCCAGACGAGGTTAGCTGATAGCTGCTCCCTTCGTCCAGATTGTGGATCCAAAGGTTTGTGCTGTATCGGTTATTCTCCCTGTCCATCGTGGCCAGGGAAAAGCAAACATGCTTTCCTGTCTTGGATATTTTAGGGTTCCCCAGAAACTTAAACTGAAGCAAGTCCTCTTTTGTTATCTTGGCTCTGTCTGCCATGTTCTATCATCCTCTCTGTCTCAGCTTGTCTCGATCCATACAGAAAGGGAGGCCGCCTCTGCGGCCTCCCTTAGGTCGGGCGGTTTACTTCTTGTCTATCCAGACCCTGCTCAGGTCCGTCATGTAATCTCCCAGGAACGCTAGGTCCAGGTTTTGGACGGATGGCTGGGCCACAAGGCTGTTGGTCTGATAGAAGAGGAACATCCAGACAGCATCGTCGACGATCTGCTGTTCCGCCTTCTTGTAGAGCTCCCACCTCTTGGATGGGTCGGTCTCCCTGCGGGCTTCCTTTAGCCAGGTGTCCACGTCGTCGTTCTTGTAGCGGCAGTAGTTCCCCTTGGGCCCGAAGTTATCGGAGCAGAAGAGGGTGTAGAGGAAGTTGTCCGGGTCGGAGTAATCCCCTGCCCAACCTGCCCTGAAGAAGTTGAAGTCCCCTCTGCGAACGGCGTCGTAGTGGGCTCCGACCTCGGAGGAGGACAGGTTTATCTTTATGCCTAGGTCTCCCATCTGGGACTGCATGGCCTCGGCGATGGACCTGTGTCTTGGGTTATTGTTGAATGTGAGTGTCAGCTCAAGGCCGTCTGGGTATCCCGCTTCCTTGAGGAGCTCCTTGGCCTTCTCTGGGTCGTAATTGTAACTCTTAAGGTCAGGGTTGTATCCTGGCATCCCAGGAGGAAGTACTCCCTTGGCCGGCTGATATCTGCCGTTCAGCACCAGTTCGTTGATGGCCTCCCTGTTTACGGCGTAGTTGAGGGCCTGGCGTAGCTTCAGGTTGTCCTTGAAGGGCTCGCCCATCTGGCTCATGCCGTAGTAATAGGTGTTGAGGCCTGGAAGCTCCTGGAAAGAGGGTCCGTATCCCTCTTTAAGCTCCTGGTAGTATTCGTCCGGTATGTCGGGAAGAACCTCTATGTTGCCCTTCTTGAACTCCAGATAGGCTACCCCGTTGTCCGGCAACACCACCAGGTCAACCCCGTCAAGATAGGGTAGCTGTGTGCCCTCTTCGTCCTTGCCCCAGTATGTGGGGTTCTTCCTGAATGAGGCTATGCTGTCGTGCTTCCAGTCCGCAAGGAAGAAAGGACCGGTCCCCACCGGGCGGAAGGTGAAGTTCTTGCCGCTCTTCTCCGCATCCTCGTGAGGGACCACGCCGAATGCCGGGTAGGTCAGGACCGCCAGGAACGGCGCGAACGGCTCCTCCAAGGTGAACTGGATAGTGTGATCGTCGATAACCTTGATCCCAGACCACTCGGTCGCCTTCTCGTCGTAGAGGTCCTGATATCCCTTTATCTTGCTGGCGAAGAACACCCTGGCGGACTTCATCTTGACGAGACGCTCAAAGCTGTACTTAACGTCCTGTGCCGTCATCTCCCTGCCGCCGTTTTCGGTAGGCTCCCCTATTACCTCGCCCTGGAACTTGACCCCCTTACGAAGGTGAAAGGTCCATACTGTGGAGTCGTCGTTGACGTCCCAGCTCTCGGCCAGACAGGGCAGGATCTCTTTGCCGGAGGCACTGGTGTTCACCAGCGTCTCAAGATACAGGTTGGTCCCCCTTGTCGCTGTTGTGATGTTGGACGTAACTGGGTCCAGTGCCGGTGGATCGTTTATGATCCTCCAACGAAGGATCCCTCCGCTGACTGGAGATGCCATCGCTCCGGCTGCCAGCGTTATCGCTGCCATAGAGGCAAGGGCGATCGTTATGAGTCTTCTTTTCACTACTATCCCTCCGTTCATTCTGGGATCCTAGGTGTTTTTCCGCATTTCCTGGAGGAGCTTTTAACCGTATAATTAGGAAAGGTAGAATCCACAAAGGAATCCGTTTTGAGTATCCATTATGAGTATACTGTCAGTTGCCTATCTGAGCAATAGGCGAGGTGATAAAAATAGATGCTTATCGGTCAAAATAGATGTATAATGAACTCGTGGTTCCCTTCCACGGGCTGAAGAGACATTGTTATGTAGCACTAACTTAACTATCGTTGCCTCTTTATACCTAAAAATAGCAGTTTTTATTTTTAGTTTTTTTCGTTTTATCCGGCGCGAAGGGGATTTTGTAACTTTTGTTCAAATCTTGTTTCGGAGGTGAGGGGGTTGCATGGTTACTGGGTATGGCAGGTGATCGGGGATCTCTGACGAGATAATCTTTTAGACCAAAAAAGAACAAAAACTTGTTTTTCTTTTTATCTCAGATTGGAGGTGGCCCGATGTTCACTTATATTATGAGACGAATTCTATACACGATCCCCGTAGTTTGGGGAGTTGTGACCGCGGTCTTTATCCTAGTCAACGTGGTGCCAGGAGATCCTGCTATGATTCTCATGGGTCAAAGAGGCGATCCTGAGACCCTTGCCAAGATAAGACACGATCTTGGGATAGATCTTCCCCTGCACAAACAGTACGTCAACTTTATGACCCAGCTTATAAAAGGCGACCTCGGTACGTCCTACAGGACGAACGAGAAGGTCTCCACTGCCATCATGGGAAGGCTTGGAGCTACTGCCAGACTTGCCCTTTGGGCTCTTCTGCTCGGCACCGTTATAGGCGTCGCAGCTGGCATAGTCTCCGCTGTGAAGCAGTACTCTGTCTTTGACTATTCTGCGATGATAATAGCTATAGCAGGTGTCAGTGCCCCGGTCTTCTGGGTGGGGCTTCTGCTTTTGCTCATCTTCGCCTACGGATTGGGGTGGCTCCCTGGGGCAGGCTACGGTGACGGTTCGTGGAAATACCTGATACTTCCTGTAATAACCCTTGGAGTCAGACCAGGGGCCCTAACGGCCAGACTTACCCGTTCCTGCATGCTTGAGGTTTTAAACCAGGACTACATCAGGACAGCCAAGGCCAAGGGCTTGGCTGGCAACGTTGTCGTCATGAAACACGCCCTCAAAAACGCCATGATACCGGTGGTTACCATAGTGGGAACCCAGATAGCCTCCCTCCTGTCCGGTGCGGTCCTGACCGAGACGATCTTCGCCTGGCCCGGGGTAGGAAGGCTATCGGTCGAGGCTCTCATAGCCAGGGATTTCCCCATGATCAGGGGAACGGTTATATTCATGGCTCTCATCTTCCTTGTCGCAAACCTGATAGTCGACATATCCTACGGTCTCTTCGACCCGAGAATCCGCTACGATTAGGAGGGCCGACATGAATACTAACGATAAAACCACCGAAGTCGCAAAGGAGCGCAAGCACGGGAGCCTGTGGTACGAGGCCTGGGTCAGGTTCAGGCGTAACAAGCTCGCTATGTTGGGACTGATAATGGTCGTGGCCCTCCTTATCGTCGCTATCTTCGCGCCTCAGATAGCCCCTTACGACCCTTTCAAACAGCTCATATGGACCGAGGGCAAGGCCGCCAAACTCGCTGCCCCGTCTGAGATGCACCTCATGGGGACGGACCTTTATGGCAGAGATATCCTGAGCCGTGTCATATTTGGGGCCAGAATATCCCTCCAGATCGGCATATTCGCCACCATAGTGTCCCTGATGATAGGGATACCTCTTGGAGCTATGGCGGGATATTTCGGAGGGTGGGTCGACGATGTCATATCATGGCTGATAAACGTTATATTTGCCTTCCCCTTCTTCCTGTTCGTCCTCGCGATAATAGCTGTGTTTAACAACCCCAGCATGATGGTGGTGTTCGTGGCAATCGGATTGGTCACGTGGGTTCCGGTGGCGAGGATCACCAGGGCACAGTTTATATCCCTCAGGGAGAGGGAGTACGTCGAGGCGGCTAAGGCCCTCGGCATACCTACCAGGAGGATAATTTTCTCCCATATCCTTCCCAACGCCGTGGCCCCCGTTATAGTTCAGGCCACCCTTGGCCTTGGAAGCATCATCATGGTCGAGGCTGGACTGGCCTTTCTCGGCTTCGGCGCTCAGCCTCCCACGCCCAGCTGGGGTCTCATGATCTCCGTCGGCCAAAAATATCTCGCCACAGGACAGTGGTGGTGGGCTATCTTCCCCGGTATGGCCATTATGTACACCGTTTTGGCCTTTAACTTCGTCGGAGACGGACTCAGAGACGCTCTCGACGTCAGGCTGAAGAGGTAGGAGGGACGTACTATGGCATTGCTGGAAGTTAAAAACCTGAAGACCTATTTCGACACCGACGCTGGAACAGTCAAGGCCGTTGACGGCGTATCCTTTTCCATAGAGCCGGGTAAGACCCTCGGTATAGTCGGAGAGTCCGGCTGTGGCAAGTCGGTCACTTCGCTGTCCATCATGCAACTTCTGCCTAAGCCGGTGGGAAGGATCGCCGGAGGGGAAATAGTCATGAACGGCAAAAACCTCCTGGACCTTCCCGAACCGGAGATGAGGAAGATCAGGGGAAACGATATATCCATGATCTTTCAGGAACCCATGACGAGCCTCAACCCGGTCTACACTATCGGAGAGCAGATTATGGAGCCTCTTAGGCTCCATCAGAGGATGAACGATCATCAGGCCAAGGAAAGGGCGATAGAGATGCTCGAGTTGGTCGGCATTCCCTCCCCCAAACAGAGGGTGGCCGACTATCCCCACCAGCTTTCCGGTGGAATGAGGCAGAGAGCTATGATAGCCATGGCTCTCGCCTGCAATCCGGCACTTTTGATCGCGGATGAGCCGACCACCGCTCTGGACGTCACGGTTCAGGCCCAGATATTGGACCTCATGAACGACCTCAGGGAAAAGCTGAACTCCGCTATTATGTTCATAACCCACGATCTAGGTGTCATCGCCCAGATGGCCCAGAGGGTGGTGGTCATGTACGCCGGTAAGGTCGTGGAGGAGGCGGACGTAGAGCCTCTCTATGGATCTCCCAAGCATCCCTACACCCAGGGGCTTCTTCGGTCCATACCCAGGATGGACTGCGACAGAGAGAGGCTGGAGGTTATACCTGGTGTGGTCCCCAGCCCCCTGAATTTCCCCGGAGGGTGTAAGTTCCACAACCGTTGCGATCGCTGTATGGATCGATGTGTGGTGGAGGAATCCCCCCTCTATCTCCTTAAGGGGAACCGAAAGGTTCGTTGTTGGCTCTACGAGGACAGTCCAGAGAGAGAGGGGGCAGAGGAATGAGCTTTTCAGGCAAAGATGAGTTCCTCCGTGTGGAGGGGTTGAAGAAGTACTTCCCCATAAGAAAGGGCCTCTTGAAGAAGGTCGTCAACCATGTGAAGGCCGTTGACGGTGTGTCCTTCTCCATCAGGGAGGGGGAAACCCTTGGGGTAGTGGGAGAGTCCGGCTGTGGCAAGTCCACCACCGGCAGAACCCTGATGCACCTGCTGGAGCCCACAGAGGGATCGGTCTACTTTCAGGGAAAAGAGATCGGACAGATGTTGAAGGAAGACCCGGGCAAGGTCAGACAGAACATCCAGATAATATTCCAGGATCCATACGGAAGCCTTAACCCCCGTATGACGGTCAAGGAGATAGTCGGAGAGGCAGTGAAGCTCTACGGCATAGCCAAGGGAGCGAAGGAGCTGGATCAATACGTCACAGACGTCATCGTCAAGGCTGGGCTCAGGCCGGAGCACCGTTTCCGCCATCCTCACGAGTTTTCCGGTGGTCAGAGACAGCGTATAGGCATAGCAAGGGCCCTCGCTCTCAACCCTAAGTTTATCGTCTGCGACGAGCCTGTCTCCGCTTTGGACGTCTCCATCCAGAGCCAGGTGCTTAACGAGCTCAGGGATCTTCAGCAGGACCTGGGCCTGACCTATCTGTTCATAACCCACGACCTCTCGGTGGTCAAGCACATCTCGGACAGAATAGCCATAATGTATTTGGGCAAGGTGGTGGAGATAACCTCCAAGGCGTCCATGTTCTCCAATCCCCTTCACCCCTACACCAAGGCCCTCATGTCGGCGATCCCTCTTCCGGATCCGACGATAAAGGTCCACAGAGTGGAGCTCAAAGGAGATATCCCGTCTCCCATAGACCCACCCAGTGGATGCCGCTTCCACACACGCTGCCCCTACGCCACGGATCGTTGCAGCGTGGAGGAGCCGATCCTCAAGGAGGTTGAATCCGACCACCAGGTAGCCTGTTTCCTCCTCGATGACTGATCGATTCGCACAGGATAAACGGTAAAGCGCAGGGCCGACCACGTAGTCGGCCCTGCGCTTTACTATGCTTGATAAACCACTTTTCCGTCTATGATCGTGGTTTTGACCTCGGTCCTGGTATCGAAGGGATCCCCGTTCCAGAGCACCAGATCTCCGTCCTTTCCAGGCTCTATCGATCCCAGCCTGTCCTCCAGCCCAAGGTGCTCCGCTGCCGACAGGGTGATGGCCCTTAAAGCCTGATCCCTGGTCAGTCCCGCCTTGTGGGCCATGGTGGCACATGTCATCAGTGAGTGGACCGGCGTCACTGGATGGTCGGTTATGATGCAAAAGTGTATCCCCTTATCGGCAAAAACCTTCAGAGTTTCCCACGTCATGTGGCGAAGCTCTATCTTAGGACGGCATCCGAAGGTCGGCCCAACCGCCGCCATGGCCTTCTTCTCTACGAGATAATCTGCTATGAGGTGTCCCTCGGTGCAGTGCTCCATGGTCAGCTTTATGTCGAACTCCTCCGCGACCCTTATGGCTGTGGCTATGTCGTCGGCCCTGTGACAGTGGACCCTCAGTGGCATGGTGCCATCTATCACAGGGATAAGAGCCTCCATATCCAGCTTTACCTCGAAGGGGCCTTTATCGTCGTCCTTTTTGTTCTCGTTGTGGTCTTTCTGCCTTTTGTAGTTGACCGCTTCCTGTAGGGTTGCCCTCATACATGCGGCGTTGCCCATCCTAGTTGTGGGCATCTGGTGTTTCTCCTTGTAGACCCCTATGGGGTTTTCACCTAGGGCCGCCTTCATTCCCGATGGGGCAGCCACGGCCATCTGATCCACAACCAGCCCGAAGGTCTTTATGACCGCTCCCTGTCCGCCTATCACGTTTCCACTTCCGGGAAGGACCTGTACCGTTGTGACCCCTCCCTTTCTGGCCTCCTCAAAGGCCTCGTCGAAGGGGTATATGGAGTCCAGTATCCTGAGCTGTGGGGTGGATGGGTTTGTCATGTCGTTCTCGTCGGTCATGGAGTAGGGCATCCCCTCAGGGCAGGCTCCTATGTGGGTGTGAGCGTCTATAAGCCCTGGCGTTAGGGCGCAGCCCTTGCCGTCTATCACCGTAGCGCTGGATGGGATATCCAGATCCCTGCCTATCGCTGTGACTTTGCCCTCGTCGATTAAAACCGTACCGTTCTCCATATCACCGGAGGATACGGTGTATATGGTGGCTCCTGTTATGGCTATCATGCTGTTTCCGCCTCTTTTCTTTTTTCTATTGACCTTTCCCTTAGGTCAGGCCGATAATGAACCGGTCTTTTTCTGTATCCGTATATTGTAGTCTGCCTGAGGTAAAATAGCTATTTTTAGATGTTTATCGTACAATGGCCGGATAGATTTATGATCACGGAGGTTTTTTTATGACGTCAACAGAGCGTTCCGAGAGGATGGGATACGAGCCTATAGGCCGTCTCCTGGTCCAGTTTTCGCTTCCTGCCATAGTCGGAATGGTGGCCAGTGCATTGTACAACATAGTTGACCGTATGTTTATAGGTCACGCGGTCGGACCTAATGGGATTGCGGCTATAACGGTGGCTTTTCCGTTTTTTCTCCTGATAATCTCAACCGGTATACTCATAGGGGTTGGGGCGTCCTCCCAGATATCCCGTAATCTCGGGGAGGGAAGACAGGAAAGGGCCCAGATGGTCATGGGGAACGGCTTTCTGGCGATGATGGTCTCATCCTCCCTGGTAATGGTTGTAGGATTTGTGTTTATGGAGGACCTCATGAGGATGTGTGGAGCCAGTCCTCTCATAATGCCCATGACCAGGGATTATATGGCCATCATACTATGGGGGGTCCCGTTCCAGCTCGTGGGTTTTTGCTGTAACTACTTTATAAGGGCTGAAGGGCACCCCCGTTACGCCATGGGAACCCTTATCCTGGGGGCTTTGGCAAACATCGTTTTTGATTGGCTGTTCATCGTCAAGATCGGGATGGGGGTCAGAGGGGCGGCTCTGGGGACGGTGTTGGCACAGTTTCTGGCGGCCTGCTGGGTGCTGGCCTTCTACGCCAAGGGTTTTGGCGAGCTTCGATTTGTCCGATCGGCCTTTCGCCCTGATGCCCCCATGCTGAGAGAGATGGCTGCTGTGGGCTTCTCCCCCTTCATGATGGAGATGTTCTTCGTCGTGGTGATGATCATCTTCAACCGCACCCTTAGTCGACTGGGCGGCGAGATGGCCATCTCAGCGATGGGCATATTTTTTAGCCTCGACAGCATACTGTTTATGCCTGCAATAGGTATAGGGGAGGGAGCCCAGCCCCTTATAGGCTACAACTACGGGGCGGGCAATTTCGACAGGGTCAGGAAAACCGTGTACTTGGCTATGGCCGCGTCGGTGACTTTCTTCGTCTGCTCTCTGGTGGTGGCCCAGACCTTCCCCAGGCAGCTAGCGATGCTCTTCAACAGCGAGAGCCAGGAGTTGATATCTATGACCGTCAGGGCCATGAGGATCGGCTATTTGGGCATACCTCTGGCCGGAGTAGCCATAATATCGGGTTTCGTGTTCCAGGCCCTGGGAAAGGCGAAGCAGAGCATAATACTTAACCTGTGCCGACAGGTTATATTCCTGCTTCCGCCCCTTTTGTTGCTTCCCCCCGTTTTCGGCATAGACGGGGTTTGGGCCTCTTTCCCCATAGTGGACGTCGGTGGAGGAGTC
>CAYNAN010000003.1:43010-75527 GCA_964395085.1 uncultured Synergistaceae bacterium | reverse complement strand
GGGGCGATTCAAAAGGGGGCAGGGCGTTGTTACAGAGGGCCCTGAATATCGCGCCGGATTTGCCTTTCCTCAGAGAATTGAGGCGTATGTCGGAGAAGGTCGTTTAACATGGTGTCCTGCCTGGTTGTTTCAGCACGCATATCCCTTGTCGGTGGAGCCCATGTCAATATTGAGCACAGGTGGTGGTCGCAGAATGCAAAATCGTAAAATAGAGGAATGGGGAATAGAGTATATAAAGCGATATTCCCTATACCAGGAATACGCCAGGAGGATGAAGCACCTCCTTCAGGACCTCATAGAGAGGGAGAGAGTTCAAGTCTATGCCCTAGAGGGGTGGGCGAAGACCCCTGATGAGTTTTTCAACGAGCTCTCGAATAAAAAGGGCGTCCTTCCCGCCGATCCCTTCAGGGATGTTCCTGATCTGGCGACGGTGAGGATACTGTTGTATTTCCCAAGCGACGTCATGACGGTGGAGAGGGTTATACAGGAGGAGTTCTTGGTGGATCTTCCTAGATCCACCACCAGCAAAGATCTGGAAGATCCCGATATTTTCGGCTACAAATCAATAATATACGATGTGTCTCTTAAATCCGATAGAGGACGGTTGCGGGAGTGGGAAAAGTACAGGGACCTCAAGATTCACGTTCAGGTTAGGACCATGCTTCAGGAGGCCTGGGCTGCGGTCAGCCCAGAGATATCGGGTACTACCGATATAGTCACCAAGGGCAAGCTCAAAAGGAAGCTCTCTCGGGTAAGTGCCCTTCTAGAGGAGGCAGACGAGGATTTCCATTTCTTGAGGGAGGCAGCCAGAAAGATGTCCATCCCTGTAACCCCGGATAAGGGCATGCCTATCATGGAAACTGTTGCTCAACCGAAGGACCTTAAGTTGACCAAGGACTCTCTGAGACAGGTTTTCGAGAACAACGGAGAGGAGACGTATTCCCTCTGGGCAAGAACCGCATCGGAGATTGGCTTCCCTCGCTTTGCTCCTGACAGGGATTACGTCGAGGATAGTTTGGACTATCTCTTCCGTATACTTGAGGCTGCAGAGATGTCCACATCTGATAGCTTGATGGCGTTTTTGGATGAAATGTCCCAGGATGACAGAGGAGCAGAACAGCTTCGCACGGTATTCTCCGCCTTCGAGGACGATATATCCTCATGGAGGGTTGACGGATATTCGGCGGTGTTCTTGTTGGTTCTCAATATGAAGTGGGATGTTCTTCAGAACAAGGATCTTCTTGGTTTAGGGATAAAGGCTGGCTCCGATAGAATCAAAGGTCTGTGATTCTCTGTCTTTTTGCCGATACATCTGTGCGAGGGAGGGCCTTTTGCCCTCCTTTTTCTCTATATGTCTTTGATGGGGAGGCTGTTGCGATGAAAAAGATGCTCGTGTTTTTTTTCATGTTTATTTTATTCTGTCCACCGATAGCCTTCGGATTGCCTATTGATGTAGCAGGTCAGACCCTGGACCAGGAGGATTTGATCTACCTGCTTTCCAGGCAAATGGGAGTCGAGAAGGACGTCGCGGCTCTCGCTTGGACCGAGATGGGGCAGGCGGAGAGGGAAAATTTTTCATCTCACGTTGTTGACGTTTTGCTCCTGGCTCAGGCGGGAGCCCTCAGAGGATTGTCGTTTAACGACGATGTACAAAGGCAGCTTAGATGGGATAGAGTTAATACTCTGGCCAAAGCCTATGTCGACCGAATAAAAATGGACTGGCTCATAGATAATAAAGATATTGAGAGCTTTTATAAAAATAACCTTCAACGTTATGTAGCTCCTGTGAGGGTTTTTGCCAGGGTAGACATTCCTCCACTGGACGGAACTCCTCGCTGGTACAAAATAGGGGATTTGCCAACAGACGTAAAAAAAGCGTTGAAAAATCGTTTCGTCTTAGGAAAGCTGCCTCCCTTTGTCGCTGGTGACGGTCAGGTATGGAGCGTTGAAATACTGGAGTTTGATGGCAGTGCGCCTCTTCCTTTGACCCAGGTGAGGGAACAGGTTATAAAGGATATCAGGGCGACCTTGTTGGATCAAGAGCTATCCAGGCTCAAAAATCGCTTTTCTGTGAAAGTGGGTGTTGACACAAAATAGGAGGTGCTATATAATTCCTCCTGTCGTCGCGAGATGGACGGCTGAAATCGCAAGTAAGGGGCTATAGCTCAGCTGGGAGAGCGCTTGAATGGCATTCAAGAGGTCAGGGGTTCGAATCCCCTTAGCTCCACCATTTTAGAATTTGAGGACTCCTTCGGGAGTCCTTTTTTGTATCCTTACTCCTTTAGAGGTATCATAGTGGTGGTGTTTCTTACGTCTATAAAGGGGGAATATATTTGAAAAACTACGATGTTATTGTGATAGGCATGGGGCCTGCTGGAATGGCTGTGTCCGCTATGGCGGTGTCTATGGGCTTCAAGGTACTTGCGGCGGAGAAATTCAAAGTCGGTGGAGAGTGCTTGAACTGTGGCTGTATCCCCAGTAAGGCGCTTCTCAAGGCCTCTCAGAGTTATCACGAGAGCTCTCGGTTGGACAAGTACGGCATAGAACAGAGCTGTTCTCTCCTGTCCATGGACCCCATGAAAGTCGTTAGAGATAAGATCGCCAGGATAAACGGCAAAAAATTGATGAAGGTTTTCGAGGACGTCACCCTCGTCTCTGGAGAAGCCTGTTTCCGCAATTCCAACACTATCGCAGTGGGAGGCCAGCTTTACAGGGGCAAGAGGATATTTATAGCCACCGGGACAGAGCCATTTATCCCTCCAATCCCGGGCCTTAGGGGGTTGGATTTTCTGACCAACGCCAATATGTTCCAGCTCGAGAAAATACCCTCTTCTATAACGATTATCGGAGGGGGAGCAATAGGAACCGAGATGGCCCAGGCCTTCTCAAGATTGGGCTCTAAAGTCAGCGTTGTCCATATGGATCCCTATCTGATACCGGTGGGGGACGAGGACGCTGGAAAATTCTTAGAGGGGGCTCTTTCAGGAGAGGGCGTCATAGTGAGAAACGGAGTCAAAATAGAGAAGGTAGAGAAAACCGAGGACGGATTTAGGGTCTTCGCTGGAGGGGAGGTTTTCGACTCTGAGCAACTTTTAGTAGCAGCTGGTAGAACCCCTTCCTTAGAATCGCTTCACCTCGAGAGGGCGGGAATCGAGTTCGACAAAAAAGGTATAATCATAGATCGCTACATGAGGACCAACGTTAAAAACGTCTATGCTGTCGGCGACTGCAACGGTAAGGCCCTTCTCTCGCATGCCGCGATGCATCAGGGTATGTTGGCTTTCATTCGCTCCATGTCGCCGTTCTCTTTGCCCTTCATGAACAGTGAGAAGTACCTCGTTCCCTGGGCCGTATTCACCGATCCAGAGGTGGCTCATGTGGGGCTGACCGAAAAGGAGGCTAACAGCAAAAATCTTCATTTTGAGGTAGTTAGGAAAGACTATGGCTCTTATGGGAGAACCGTAGCTGACGGCCATCCTGATGGGTTTATAAAGGTACTCGTCGGACGGATGGGGCGAGTCCTGGGGGTCACCATTGTCGGCGAGGGAGCCAGCGACCTGATTCAGGAATGGGTAACGACGATGCAGCACCGCAGGGGTATGATAAGCGTTATGCTGACCCAGCACCCATTCCCGTCCATCTCCACCATAAACAAGATGGTTGTGGAGGACTGGATGATGAGGAAAATGAGGTCCCCGCTGGTAAAAAAGATAGCCAGATTACTGATTCAATAGATGTATATATTGGTCCTTGCCTGAAAGTTCCTTTCGTGCTAGAATCACCGCCAGTTGAATAAGCTTTTTATCCAGAGTCAGGGGAGAGAGTTAGCTCGTTGATCCTGCGCCAACCTGCCCGAAGGGGCAAGGTGGTCCTGCTAACGTCGATGAGAAGAGACGTCGTTTAGGCCTTCCCATCGATGTGGGAAGGCCTTTTTTGTGAGGTGATTTTATTGATAGAGTTAAAAAGTGTCGTCAAAAGCTTCGTTTCTCCTGATGGTATAGAGGTAAAGGCCCTTAGAGGGATAGATCTTTCCGTCGAGACAGGAGATATATTTGGGATAATTGGCCTGTCCGGCGCTGGCAAGTCGACCCTTCTGAGGGTGATGAACCGTCTGGAATCCCCCTCGTCAGGGGAGGTTTGGATAGGCGGTCGTAATATGGCGATATTGTCCGGTGAGGAGCTCAGGACGGCTAGGCAGGATATGGGGATGATATTCCAGCATTTTAACCTGCTTAGCTCCAGGTCCGTATCGGGCAACATAGCCTACCCTCTGGAGGTCCAGAGGCTATTGCCCGGTGAGGTAAAGGAAAGGGTGTCCGAGATGCTAAGGCTTGTCGAGCTTGAGGATAAGGCCGATGCCTGGCCCTCTCAGCTGAGCGGTGGGCAGAAGCAGAGGGTCGCTATCGCCAGGGCTCTTGCTGGGCGACCGAAGGTTTTGCTGTGCGACGAGGCCACCAGTGCCCTTGATCCAAGGACGACCAGATCCATACTTCATCTGCTGGAGAGGATCAACAGCTCCACCGGGGTGACTATAGTGCTCATAACCCACGAAATGGACGTTGTCAGGGAAATCTGCCGTAATATGGTCATACTCGAGGATGGTGTTGTTGTCGAAAGAGGTCCGGTCAAGGATGTATTTTTAAACCCTAAATCCAGGACTGCCAGGGAATTTTTGGACGATCTCCCCCGGACTCCCTCTCAGGACGAGGAGCTTCCCAGGGTTGTGGGATCTCCGCTTGTAATCCTTCGTTTTGACGGGAATGCCGCTGATATGCCGATAGTCTCCCAGGCTATAAAGACCACCGGTGTGGACGTAAACATACTTTCTGGCGAGATCGATAGCCTTAGAAGCTCCAGGGTGGGGAATCTGACGGTCCAACTTTCCGGCAATCGAGATGAGATAGAAGGGGCTATGGAATACTTCTCTCGCAACGGAGTATCTCTGGAGGTTATCTGGAATGGATAGATTCGTCAGGATAATGGAATTGTTGGTGATCCCTACATGGGAGACCCTGTATATGGTCGTTATGTCCTCCGTCATCGCTACGTTGTTGGGTTTCCCTATCGGGATAGCCCTGGTGCTCACCGAAAAGGGCGGTCTGACCGAATCCCCTTGGACCCATCGAGTTTTGGACGGAGTGGTAAACGTCTGTAGGTCTTTCCCCTTCATAATCCTGATGATAGTGCTGTTCCCTTTGTCCAGGATAATAGTTGGAACCACGATAGGCACGACCGCGACGATAGTCCCCCTGTCCATAGGAGCGGCCCCATTTGTCGGAAGGGTCGTGGAGGGAGCTTTAAAGGCCGTACCGTCGGGAGTAGTGGAGGCAGCGATTGTCATGGGGTCAAAAACCAAGGATATAGTTTTGAAAGTTCTCATGCCTGAGGCTCTTCCTGCCTTAGTTCTGGGGGAGACTTTGACGGTTATAAATTTGGTTGGTTACTCCGCCATGGCTGGAGCCATAGGAGGAGGTGGACTTGGAGATCTGGCTATCAGATACGGTTTTCACCGGTTTCAGACCGATGTCCTTATCGCTGCGGTTGTGGTGATAATAGTTTTGGTTCAAGGTATACAGGTTTTGGGCAACGGTCTAGCCTCTTACCTTAACAGAAATAGATAAAAGGAGGTTTTTTGTATGTTGTTTTTTAAAAAAATTATGGTATTGGTTGTTTGTCTTGCTCTGTCGCCCTCTTCCATCGGGATCGCACAGGATGTGCTGATTGTTGGGGCCTCCCCTGTGCCCCACGCCAGACTTTTGGAGGCAGTAAAGGACGATCTGGGATCTCAGGGCATCGAGCTTAAGATCGTGGAGTTCACCGACTACGTCAAGCCAAATCTAGCACTGAACGACGGAGAGCTGGATGCCAACTTTTTTCAGCATCTGCCTTACCTTCGCTCTTTTGCCAAGGATCACGGTTTGGATCTGATCTCCGCTGGTAGCGTCCACGTGGAGCCACTGGGATTGTATTCTAAAAAACACAGCTCCGTAGAGGCGTTCCCCGAGGGAGGGCTTATAGCCATACCCAGTGACAGCGTAAACGGGGGTAGAGCCCTTCTCCTGCTCCAATCGGAGGGTATTATAAAGCTGGATCCAGCGTCCGGTCTTGAGGCTACCGAGCTCGACGTGGTTGAAAATCCCAAGAAACTTAAGTTTAAATCCATAGAGTCCGCTCAGCTTCCAAGGGTGCTCCAGGACGTGGATGGGGCAGTGATAAACGGCAACTACGCCATCGAGGCAGGGCTGAACCCTGCCAGAGATGGTCTCATCATAGAGGGTGCTGACTCCCCCTACGCCAACATCGTGGCTGTAAGAGCCTCGGACAGAGAGAGTCCGGCGGTTGTGGCCCTCATGAAATCCCTCCAGAGCGACGAGGTTAAGGAGATACTGTCGAGGGAGTTTGAGGGAGCGGTCGTCCCTGCCTTTGGGCCTGGCGAATAGGTCCTATCCCGTGTTATAATCCCAAATATAAGCTAGGCTTTCGTAAGAGGATCCCGATATATGGGATCCCTTTTTGGTTTTTTTGGATTTAGCAATCAAACTGTATTGAGAGGGGATCTTGATGAGCGATCCTGCTAATGAGTTTAGAAAGGTACCGTTAGAGACATTGACCTCGCTGGTCCAGTCGGTTCAAAGGGGCTTCTACAGGTTTAACGATTCAGTTGGGGTAAAGGTCCATTTTCTCAAGAGGGAGACGTCTTTGTCCTATTCCATTCCATATGGAGTAGTGATATCGGTGATCGGCGTGGTCGGAAACGTCAGAGGAGGCTTATCGGTTATATTGGCCCAGGATGGTTTTGACAAGTACGTATCGGCTCTCACGGGAGGAATAATCCCTCCCGACCTGGGAAACGAGATAGCCATGAGCTGTATAGGCGAGATGCTTAACATGGTGGCAGGTAGGATGGCTCTGGAGATGAGTCAATGTGGCTACTCCATAGACATAACGCCACCTCAAACCTTCTGCGGAGACAAGATAAGGCAGGTGGAGTCAGGGGATACCGCCCACATAATCCTCCCATACTCGTTCGACGGATCTAGCTGCGGGATTCATCTGGTTATAAACAGCAGAAGCGTTTAAGAGGCGGACTCGGTAGCGGTCTGCCTTTTTTGTTCCTCGTTGTGCTTTTTTCGATTTGATATTTGGATGACTATCAAGTCATTTGATTTTGTCTCTTAGCTGTGATATAACCTTCGGGTGTTATCCATGGCTGATACGGAGGCGATTTGAAATGAACGATCAAAGATTAGATGATATGACAGAACAGGTCGTCGAATTCTGTGAGAGGTTTAGCAGCTGGGAGGGCTCTGTAGCTAAGCTTGGCCGCCTTTCCCCCGCACAGATGAGGACGATTGGGGTTATAGGAAGAAACAAAAATTTGAGGATGAAGGATATCGCCGAGAGGATGGAGCTAACTACCGGCACGGTTACCGTCATGGTCGATCGTCTTCAGGATATGGGATTGGTGGAGAGGTGCAGAAACGATCTGGACCGAAGGTCCTATAAAATAGTGCTCTCTGAAAAAGGGGAAAGCTATTTTTTAGAACACAGCGAAAAACAAAAGGAAAAGATAAAAAAAATTGCACTTAAATTGACCGAAGAAGAACAGGATTGTTTTGTCAAGATATTGACTAAATTCTCCTCTATGTTCTAGCTCCATAAAACAGCAGGACCCCTTAAGGGGTCCTGCTGTTTTATGGAGCTAGTCCCTCAAGGGACAGGGCCAGATGGTCCTTCATCAGCTTTACCGATAGTTCCTCATCGTGATTTGACAGGGCATCCATAATCGCTCTATGCTCGTCCAGGCTGGGGTTTGTATCAAAATCAAAGAAAGTCTCGTAGAACACCAAAAAGACGTAGGTCCTCGCTAGAACGTTGTCTATATAATCGGCCAATACAAGGTTTCCAGACGCCTCGGCTATTATCCTGTGAAACGAGTTGTTTACCTCAAGGTAGGACTCCAGATTTCTCTCCGTAAAGCTCTTCTCCTCAAGCTGTATCTGTTCCTCGAGCCTACATAACTGTAACGGCGTTATTCGAGATGCGGCCTTTTTAACGGCCAGGCATTCGAGGTACTCCCTAACCTCGTATGTTCCGGCTATTTCATCTCTGCTTGGAGCCATTAATCTGGCTCCTCCGTTGGGGATAAGCTGTACCATTCCCTCGTTGGCCAGTCTCCTAAGGGCCTCCCTTACAGGGGTACGGCTCACCTTAAGCTGTTTTGCCAAGGTTATCTCGGGGAGGCGTTGACCAGCTCGCAGTTTCTTTGTGATTATCTGGCTTCTGAGTTGATGGTAGACGTAGTCTGACGTCGTGTTGTACTGATCTGCATCTTTCATCCGTATTGCTCCTTCCCGATCTACATTCCCCGCAATTCCCTCGCTAATCCCGTCATTATCCCTGAAAACTCGGCAAATCATACTAGAACTGTCCGATCTTGACAACCCGATGGCTTTAGCCAACTAAAGAAAAAGCCCTTGACATCGACCCAATATTTAGTGTATATACAAAGTATCCTATGTATTCTATGTATACTTAACTTCCGAGGGGGCTTAGAGTGAATGTTGGATCTTAATGAATGTTTTGGAATGAGGGGCAAGGTCGCAGTGGTTACCGGTGCCGCATCAGGGATAGGTTTGGGTATATCCCGTTTTTTCGCCTTAGCCGGTGTGTCCGTCGCGATGTTGGATATAGACAGAGAAAGGGGGCTTAGGGCGTCGGGGGATCTCGAGGGAGAAAGGGAGTTTTTTTTCTGTGATGTCACCGATTCCTCTAGCTGTGTCGGTGCGGTCGAGAGCGTGATCTCCAGATTTGGCAGGGTGGATATCCTTGTAAACTGTGCTGGGGTAGCCAGAAGAAACGATGTGGTCGGGCTTAGCGAGAAAGACTGGGATCTCGCGCTTAACGTGACGTTGAAGAGCGTATTCCTAATGTCCAAGGCGGTCGTGCCTCACATGAAAAAACAGGGTAGGGGAAAAATAGTCAACATAGGGTCGGGTTGGAGCTTAAAGGGCGGTCCTATGGCTGTCTCCTACTGCGCCGCCAAGGGCGGGGTATGGAATCTGACCAGGGCTATGGCCATCGATCACGGACCGGACAACATAAACGTCAACTGCGTATGCCCGGGGGACATAGACACCCCCATGCTCAAGAGCGAATGCGAGCAGCTTGGAGGAACCTACGACGAAGCCTATAAGGAAGAGTGTTCCCAGAGGCCTATAAAGAGGCTTGGAACGCCGGAGGACGTGGCTAGATGCGTGTTCTTTCTGTGCAGCGATATGGCCCCTTGGGTGACAGGTAGCAGTTTGGTGGTGGACGGTGGAGGCATAGCCTAATTTAGCTAGGAGGTTTGACATGTGCTGTAACGAGAAAATCGTATATCCCTATATACCAAACTCATCTCCCAAGACACAGAGGGAAATGCTGGATTTTATAGGTGTCGAATCGATCGAAGATCTTCTGGTCGACATACCCCAAGAGCTCAGGATGGAGGGAGATATGGACCTCCCCGATCCCTGTCTTTCTGAGGCGGAGCTACATCGACATATGAACCCCATGCTTGAGAAAAACACCTCCGTGAGGGAGGCCATATCCTTTCTTGGAGCGGGATGTTACGACCATCAGGTTCCGGCCATAGTGGACGAGATAATCTCCTCCGGAGAATTTCTTACAGCCTACGCTGGTGAACCCTACGAGGATCACGGCAGATTCCAGGCCCTGTTCGAATATCAGAGCATGATGGCGGAGCTTCTGGACGTGGATGTCTGCAACGTACCGACCTACGACGGAGCCCAGGCCGCAGGAACTGCCCTTAGGATGGCTTCTCGGATAGTCGGCAGAGGCTCGGTTATTCTGGCGGGAGCGATAAATCCCGACCGTAAAAAGGTTATCGAGACCTATTTGGACTCGGTGCTTTCGATAAGGACCGTAGGATACGACTCTGAGACCGGATTGGTCGACATGGAGGGCCTGCGTCAAAAGCTGGATAAAGACGTCGCGGCCGTCTACGTGGAAAACCCCAGCTATCTTGGATCCATAGAGACTCAGGGGCGGTTCATCGCCGAGATGTCCCACGAGGCGGGAAGCCTGTTTGTGGTATTCGTCGATCCCAGCTCTCTGGGTGTGCTTCAACCTCCCTCCAGGTATGGGGCAGACATCACCTGTGGGGATATCCAGCCTCTTGGCATACACATGCACTACGGCGCGGGAGGGGGATTCATAGCTACCTCCGACGATCCTGCGATAGTGGAGGAATACCCGTCGAGGCTCTTCAGCCTAGCCCCAACATCCCACGGTGAATGGGGATTTGGCGATGTCCTTTGGGAGAGGACCTCCTTCGCCAACCGCGACAACGCCAAGGAGTTCGTGGGAACCCACGCCGCTCTATGGGGAATAGCCGCAGGGGTCTACCTGGCCACCATGGGGCCTAAAGGTATGGAGGAACTAGGTAGAGGGATAATGCAGCGATCCCTCTACGCCAAGAGGCTTCTTTCGTCCCTGCCAGGAGTGAAGGTCGATAGGTTTAAATCCATCTCTTTCAAAGAATTCATCGTGGATATAAACGCTACTGGCAAAACGATCAAAGAGTTGAACGGCTATCTTTTGGAAAAGGGAATTTTCGGAGGCAAGGATATATCCTCGGAATTTCCCGAACTCGGTCAAGCGGGGCTTTACTGCGTGACCGAGATGGTCTCTCCTGAGGATATAGAGACCCTGGTAGAGGCCATCAGGGGCTTCTTGGCGTAGTTTAGGAGGATATTTATCATGGACATGAAAACTAAACTGAGAAGATTTCACCAGGCCAGCTGGGATGAACCGATTATCTTTGAGCTGAGCGAGCCAGGGCAGAGAGGGGTCCTCATCCCTCGTGTCGGAAGTAAGGTCAAGGATGAGGTGGGGGACGGTATTTCGGAGATACCCTCCTGTGTGAGGAGGACCGATCTTCCTGACCTCCCTGAGATGGGGCAATTTCAGGTTTTGCGTCACTTCAATCACCTGGCCCAGGAGAACTTAGGCGCGGACTATAACGTGGATATCGGTCAGGGAACCTGCACTATGAAGTACAGCCCAAAGGTAAACGACGCATTCGTGTCCAATCACAAGATGGCCGACATCCATCCCTGTCAGGACGAGTCGACTGTCCAGGGGGCCTTGGAGATCATGTACCGTTTGGGAGAGTGTTTCAGGGAGATATGTGGTCTGGACTGTTTTAGCCTCCAGCCTGGAGGAGGTTCCCACGGAGCCCTCGCGATGGCCTCGGTTGTGAGGGCCTACTTCAAGGATAAAGGCGAGGACAGGGACGAGGTCATAACCACCTTTTTCTCCCATCCTGCCGATGCCGCCGTGCCGATCGTCAAGGGATTTAAGGTGGTGGTCCTCCCACCAGACGAAGAGGGCCTCCCCGACCTGGAGGCTTTCAAAGCGGCTCTTTCGGAGAGGACCGCGGCTATATTTTTCACCAACCCAGAGGACACCGGGATATACAACAGCAGGATAAGGGAGTTTACGGGGCTAGCTAGATCCGTTGGGGCCCTTTGCTGCTACGACCAGGCCAACGCCAACGGCCTTTTGGGGATAGCCAGGGCCAAAGAGGCCGATTTTGACCTCTCATTCTTCAACCTTCATAAGACCTTCTCTTCCCCCCATGGATGTGGTGGCCCGGCGACGGGGTTGGTAGCAGCAAGAGAATATCTCAGGGATTATCTTCCCGCTCCACTGGTGATCAAAACCGGCAACAGCTATTCCCTCGACTGGGATCTGCCCAAAAGCTGCGGAAAGGTGAAGTCCTTCTATGGGACCTTACCGGCCATAGTCAGGGCTTATGCCTGGATAAGGACGCTCGGTGCAGATGGACTTAAAGAGGCCTCTATGGTGGCTGTGTTGAACAATAACTACGTCATGAAGAAGCTATTGGCGATAAAGGGATGTTCCATGGCCTATCCTCATCATCGCGCTAGGGTCGAGCAGGTTCGTTATTCCTGGGAGAGGATGAAGGAAGAGACCGGCTTTGGGACCGGCGACGTTCAAAGAAGGATAGCCGACTTTGGGACCCACTACTGGTCTAGCCACGAACCATGGGTCATACCGGAACCCTTTACCATCGAGCCCTGTGAGTCCTACTCAAAGGCCGACCTTGACGAGTACTGCGCCATCTTGGAGCGCATCTCATACGAGTGTTACAACGAACCGGAGATCGTAAAATCGGCTCCCAACAGCAGCACCATACATCACGTGGACCACGATGTTCTGGACGACCCTGAACGCTGGGCTATAACCTGGAGGTCCTATCGAAAGAAGTATGACGGCTATTTCAAGAAAAAATAGTTTTTAAGGTAATCTCTAAAAACGCTGATCCTCGGAGAGATCGTTCCGACAGGATGGATGCGGAGCGGTCTCTCCGAGGGACTTAAAGGCGAGTTTTTAGAGATGCCCTTAAGATAAAGGGGGGGTCTGATGATAAAAATAGGCCTGATCGTTAATCCTATAGCTGGAATGGGTGGCTCGGTCGCCCTGAAAGGAACAGACGGAGAATCTCTGGACAGGGCTAGAGCTATGGGAGCTACGCCAAAATGCCACGAGAGGGTGTCCTCCGCCCTGTCAGTTGTCATGGATCATGAGATCCACTGGCTCACCTGTTCCGGTCCCATGGGAGGGGACATCCTAAGTGATCTAAGAGTTCCTCACAGGGAGCTTCCGGGATTTGGGGCTTCGACGACAGGAGCTGACACCATAACGGCGGCTGAGGCTATGTTGAAAGAGGGCGTCGACCTACTGGTTTTCGCCGGTGGGGATGGGACAGCAAAGGACGTAGCCTCGGTGGTGGGGCAGGGACTTACGGTATTGGGGATACCCGCTGGGGTGAAAATCCACTCCGCCGTCTTTGCCAAAACCCCAAAGCTAGCTGGATACGGGATCAGGGAGTACGTCGAAAGGGCCCGTCGGGAAACTCGCCCAGCGGAGGTTATGGATATCGACGAGGATCTTTTCAGGATGGGACAGTTAAGCGCCAGGCTCTTCGGGTATATGAACGTACCGGTATCAAGCCGATCGATGCAGCCCAAAAAGTCGGGCAGACACATCGATAGCTTGAAGGTCAGGCTTGAGGAGGTTGCGGCTTCTGTAGCGGATCTCATGGAAAGAGGGATCCTGTATCTATTGGGGTCAGGCTCCACCGTGATGGCAGTCTCGGACCGTCTGGCTATGGACGGGACCCTTTTAGGCGTCGACGCCGTCTTGGACGGATGCTTAGTGGGCAAAGACCTCTGCGAGAGGGGCATACTGGATCTGATCGATCGTCACGATGGGAATATAAAAATAGTGGTCTCTCCAATAGGAGGCCAGGGTTTTATATTCGGACGGGGTAACCAACAGTTTAGCCCTGCCGTCATAAGGGCTGTTGGCAAGGAGAACATCATCGTTATGGCGACCCAGGAGAAGATGGACGATCTTTTTGGAAGGCCCCTTTTGGTCGACACGGGAGACGAAAGGCTGGACGAGGAATTGTGTGGCTACGTCTCGGTTTTTGTGGGATGGAACAGAAAGGTAATGTGGTTCTTGAGCGATAGCTGATTTTACATCTGAGGAGGCTTTGATATGGATTCTTACGGGATATGGGCGGCTCTTCCACCTTTAGTCGCGATAGTACTGTGCTTCAAAACCAAGATGGTACTTCCCTCTCTTTTTGCGGGGCTTCTCACCGGGGCGATGGTGATATCCGGAGGCAACGTCCTATCCGGCGTGGGATACGCCCTCGAAAAGATAGTGGAGAACGTCGTAGACCCCTGGAACGCAAGGCTGCTTCTCTTTACCATGTTCATGGGGGTGGGGATATCCTTCATATGGAGGTTGGGTGGGAGTTTGGCCCTCGCCGAGCAGGCGAAGAAAAAATTCAAGACAAGGCGGTCCGTGTGCCTCGGATGTTGGATTCTGGGCATGGGGACCTCCATCAACGACTGTCTGGTCGCAGCGGTCGACGGCAACGTGTTCAGGGACGTCTGCAAAGAGTACAAGGTCTCCTCGGAGAAGTTCTCCTACGTCCTCGACTCCACTGCGGCTCCAGCTGCTGCGCTTTTCATCTCCGACTGGGTAGCCTACCAAATAGGCATGATTCAACAGGGGTTGGATATCGCCGGTATAACAACCATAAAGCCGGTTGAGGCCTACGTGAAGACCATTCCCTTTAACCTTTATTCTATATTTACCCTCTTTTTCGTCGGCGTGTTGATGTACACAGGTAAGGACTATGGACCGATGATGAAGGCGGAGATAAGGGCCCTTACAACCGGAAAGTTCACCAGAGACGGTGCCACTCCGATGCTGGACGTGGGCAGTGAGCTTGGAGAGCCTATAAGGACCAGGCCTATGGTGATAACCTTCATTCTTCCTCTTTTGACCGCCTTTTTGGTGATACTCTGCGGCCTTTACTGGACCGGCAGGGAGGGGACCACCCTCATGAGCGTTTTGGAGAACTCCGATGCGTCAATAGCCCTTCTGTGGGGGGCCTTCGCGATGGCCTCGACGGGAGTTTTGATGGCCCTAGTCACAAGGATCATGGATTTCAAGGAAACCATGGATACTTTTATGGATGGCTTTAAGCTGATGGTCCTTACAGCGTCCATATTGGTTATGGCCTGGTCTTTAGGCGCTATCACCAAGGAGATGGGGCTCGCTCAGTACATAATCCAGAAAATAGGGACATCCCTTCCCTTCGTCGCGCTTCCGATCATAGTTTTTGTATTGTCCATGATAATAGCCTTTGCGACAGGGACATCCTGGGGGACTATGGCCATAATGACCCCCTTGGCAATACCATTGGCGTACAACATGACCGGTGATCCTGCCACCTCCTCTGCCATCGCCGGGGTGGTGTTATCGGGAGCTATCTTCGGAGATCATTGCTCGCCTATATCGGACACCACTGTCATGTCCTCCATCTTCTCCGGTGCGGACCATATCGATCACGTATCCACCCAGTTGCCCTACGCTCTGACCGTGGCCGCTGTGGTGCTTTTGATGTACGTGCTTTACGGTCTCTTCCGGCTAAGCCCTGTGGTTTTGATCCCTACTGGAATGGCTATTCTTCTCGTTCTCCAGAGGGTCCTACACGCTGGTTATTCTAAGTTTACGGGAGTTACAGAGCCAGAGAGTGTGGCATAAATAAAAGAGCCCCTCGCCAAAAGGCGAGGGGCTCACTGCTTCATGGCAGTCCCTAGGGGATTCGAACCCCTGTTACCGGGCTGAGAACCCGGTGTCCTAGGCCACTGGACGAAGGGACCATCTGGCTGGGGAACAGGGATTCGAACCCCGATTACCTGATCCAGAGTCAGGCGTCCTGCCGTTGGACGATTCCCCAGCGAAGTCGGGGCAACACCCCAACGCGAGAGGAATAATAACACGGGAGGCTTTGATACGCAACCCCTGAAAATATATCTTAATTGCCTGCCTACAGTGCGACTTTTTAAGGTGTTTGCCTAAACAGGCACTAAGGCTATAATGATGGGAACGTAGTTATACGATCTCTCAGGCACCAGGTGCTATTCGTATCTTTAAAAGGAGTGATTCAACTATGACGAAAGACAGGGTTTTCCTGGACAGGCGTCCTCTAAACGTAAGAGCTAAGTGGGGCAGTGAGGATGTCGCTTTGGTAAGCGGCAGGGATGTTTTTGGAGCAATGAAGGAAAAAGGGGCCATAACCTTAGCTGCCAACGCTAGGCATCCACTGACGGCAAAAGGCGTTCTTCGTGCGGCAAAAAAGCTGGAGGCCGCTGTGTTGATAGAGATCGCTAAGTCTGAGGCCAACTACTGTGGGAGCAACTTCGAGACCCTTTCGGATGCGTCGGTCAGGGCCTCCTCCGAGATAGGCCATGGAGCGGTATTTGCCCTTCACGTGGACCATTACGGGATAAAGGGCGACGGCGACGTACTGAAGGCAGTGAGCCAGATAGGAACCATAGTCAAAAACGGCTGGACGTCCATAGCGATAGACGCCTCTCACCTGCCTGATTGGGAGAATCTCTGCGCCACCAGGGATGTTGCAATGCACGTTCCTCCCTACTTTGGGCTTGAGGTTGAGGTCGGTGAGATCAAAGGAGCCGGAGAGTTGTCCTCCGTCGAGGAGGCCCTTTACTTCATCGGTGGTCTGAACTCATGGGGGATTTTCCCCGATCTGTTGGCTATATCGAACGGCAGCCTTCATGGAACCTACGATGCCACTCAAGGTCAGGCTGAGGGCATCGACCTGGTCAGGACTAAAGAGATCGCCGACGCGATAGCCCATTATGGTGTGTCCATCGCTCAGCACGGTATATCGGGAACCGCAATACATAAGTGTGCTGAGTTCTCCCGGTTTGGCATCAATAAGGGCAACGTGGCGACACTTTTCCAAAACGTGCTTTTCGGCATAAAAATGGACCAGGAGACCGGCAATGCGGTTATAGAGGGAGATAGCTACGTCAAAGACCCGGATAGGGGTATTCCGGTATCCCTCTGGGAGGAGATTGTATCCTGGTGCGATGGGCAGGGATTCAGCCGTAAGGACGGCAACTACAAAAAGGCCAATCTACCCTTCGCCGATAAGATCTCAGCCCTGCCGGATGACAGGATAGAGCTGATACTGGAGGAGACCCAGTGGTGGGCTGAGAGGTTTATAAAAGCCTTCAAGGCGGAGGGTACCGCTGAGATTGTGAGGGAGAGAGTCGCCTCCAGGGAGGGGTGGAATCCCCTTCCTGACCTGAAAATAACCGCATCCAGAGGGGACTACGGCCCCGATAAAGCCCCTAACCGCAAGGTCAACGACGGAGAGGATTACTCCGATTAGGGACATTTTTCAAAAGGCCCTCTGTGCTGGGGGGCCTTTTGCTATATAATCTTGGTATTCGTATTTTATGGATGGTGGTGGTGTCTATGGGAGATAAGGTTATTCGAATTGAAGACCATTTTTTGGACGTATTGTCGGTTGAGATAGCTAACTACGAGAGGATAGCCCATCTGTTTGATGATGCTGAGGATGCTCGCCTTGCTTTAGACCCTATGATCGTAGATACCAGGAAGTTAACCCGTTCCTTTTTGAGAAAAGAGAAGGTACCAGTCGGAGGAAGGGGACCCTACGTCGTGTATTGTCGTAGAAGGGGAAAGGGTATGGTCGGAGAGGGTATTTCCGATAAGGCTCAGCAATGGTACGGCGCTGAGTTGATAGTCAGGGCAGTGAAAAAAATAACCGACAGAGGGTTCTACTCTCGCCTTCAGGTCGAGGCTGCTGTTGAAGCTATTGGATCTTCAGGGTGGGTTCCACCGGAAACGGAGTGACATCTGATGTTTAAAGTTAAGCCTATTTCCCTTGCCCTTGCCCTCGCGCTGTCGTGCATCGTGACCTCCCTTTCCTGGGGATCGGGCGTAAAATTAACTGCCGATAATATGCATTTTGACACGAAAACAGGGCTTCTTCTGGGAACCGACAACGTCACACTGACGAGGGAGACTCTGGTGATAAAGTCCAATAAATGTGAGGGTGATTATAAGGGAAACTCAGCCAGGATGTGGGATAACGTAAAAGCCGACGGAGATTGGAATGGGCAAACATTAAATTTTTCATGTGATGAACTGAAGGCTAACTTCTCCAGCCCCGAATCGGTGGCGATGACTGGCTCGGTAAAGGGCAGTTTTGGGGCTCGATCACTGGAGTGTTACGAAGTAGAGATGGTTGGCGATAGGTTTATAGCCACAAAGGTAAAAAAATTTAACGATAAATCGGAGGGATTTTCCCTATCCTGCAGCAGAATAAAAGGTCTAGTTCAGAGGGAAAACCTTCATGAGTTCGAGGCAGAGGGGAAAGTATCCATGGAGGTATTAAATCGAAAAGACGGATCGATCACCAGGATCTCCGGCGGAAAAGCGGTTTACTCGAAGGATAGGGGATCGATCATAATGAGTGGAGGCGCTGTCGCGGTTCAGAAGGGGCGAAGGGTCAATGCTCAAAACATAGTTTTTTACCCGGCGACGAACAAAATAGAGGCCAAGGGGAAACCGAGCATATCATTCGAGGTGGAGTAGTAAAGTGATTGTGGACAAAAAAAGCAAGGTACTGAGAGCTCAGGGCCTAACTAAGACCTACAAAAAGAGGACAGTGGTGTCGGGAGTGGATCTGAACCTACCGATGGGGGAGATCGTCGGGCTGTTAGGGCCCAACGGCGCTGGAAAGACGACCAGCTTCTACATGATAGTTGGTCTGATTAGACCGGACTCGGGTAAGGTCTTCATGGGAGACCAGGATATAACCGGGATGGAAGTATACAAGAGAGCAAGAATAGGGGTAGGATATCTCCCTCAGGAAAGCTCCGTATTCAGAAGCTTAACCGTTAGAGAAAACATAGAGCTGGTCCTGGAGGGAAGGAACCTCTCTCGGGCAGAGAGGTCAGACATCTCCGATAGGTTGATCGAGGATCTGGGGCTTCAGAGGCTAGCTGGGGTTGGAGGGTATGCCTTAAGTGGTGGGGAGAGGCGTCGTCTGGAGATAGCTCGATGTCTTGCGATAATGCCCGATTTTATATTCCTGGACGAACCCTTCAGCGGGATAGACCCGATCGCGGTTTACGACATACAGCAGATAGTCCTGGGGCTCAGGGATAAGGGGTATGGGATAATGATAACGGACCACAACGTGAGGGACACCTTGGCTATAACCGACAGGACCTACCTAATACATAGAGGGGAGATAGTCATTGAGGGCTCTCCCGAGGAGGTCGCTCACAGCGAGGTCGCCAGAAAGTTCTATCTCGGGGAGCGATTCTCCTGGTGAAGGCTAGAGCCTCGGTATATGGTCTACCTCGCCTCTCGCTATCATACCCGCCACAGTGGTAGCGGTCTTCTCCATAAGGTCAGTCAGAGGGGCTCCTAGCTCGACCCTTTGTGGCTGTATCCCTATCACCGTGGTGATAGGGCTTAAAGGGGCCAGCATCTTGTCGATGGGCATGTCGTGGTTAGTGAAGGACACGTCCTCTATTTCGTCGAGAGAAAATCGCCTGAACTCTCCTGGTTTTAAACCCATATCGGAGGCATCGACCAATATCAGTCGAGACGGCCTTAACCTAATCGCTTTTGAGACGTAGTTTCCTGGCACAGTGTAGCATATGGATATCTCAAGCCTTCCATCTGCGTCCATCTCCATAAGTTTTCTGCATACCTCTATGCCGACTTGGTCGTCTCCGTAAAGCTCATTTCCTAATCCCCATATCATCGTTTTCCCAATCATCCGCAAACACCTCTTTTGTCCTTAAGAAAGGGTCGGTATAGTTGTCAGTTAATATTTCCCGAATGGTTCGTAATGCCCTGATCATGATGATAGGGACCTTTGCAAGCAGGGTCTTGGGGTTGGTAAGAGAGATAATAACAGCGGCGATATTTGGGGCATCCCGGTCACTAGACGCCTTTTACGTCGCCTATACATTGGCCAACCTTGCCAGGCAACTCCTGGCGGAGGGAGCCCTTTCTGCCGCTTTCGTGCCGATATTTGCTCGGGCTTTGGACGAGTGCGGTATCGATAGGGCGAGAAGTTTGGCTAGGCAAGCCTCAGGCGTTCTCATTGGTGCTTGCTTTTTTGTGATATTGCTCGGGATTATGGTCAGCCCCTGGTTGGTCACCCTCATGGCTCCGGGTTTTGACGGCGAAAAAACGGCTCTCGCGGTAAGGCTCACCAGGTGGTTATTCCCTTACCTGATGTTAGTATCTATAGCAGCTCTGGCTATGGGAGTCCTGAACAGCATGGATCGTTTTTTTGTTCCGGCGGTGGCTCCCGCTCTTTCGAACCTGGCCTATATTATTGTGGCACTGGTATGGGCGTCAAGGGGAGATGTTGGCTACTTGGTCATGGCGGTGATCATAGGGGGGATCTTACAGATGGCGCTGCAGCTGTTCGCTTCCTACAGGGAAGGGGTTTCTCTGATGCCATGTCTCCCCAAAAGGGATGATTCTGAACTCAGAAAGATGATAGTGCTGTTTCTCCCCTACGCTGCGGGGTTATCGTTAAACCAGATAAATCCCGTTATAAGCAGGGTGATGGGGTCCTTTCTGGAGGACGGGACCATCTCGGTTCTGACCTACGCAAACCGAGTCATACAGCTTCCCCTGGGTCTGATAGTCATAGCCATCTCTCAAGCAGTTCTTCCTGAGCTGTCAAGATGTGCGTTGGAAGGTCAGGATGTATTTCGAGATACCGTGAGGGACTCGGTCCGCTTTGCGCTGTTTGCTATACTTCCCATAACTTTAGGTGCTTGTATGGTCTCAGGGCCTGTGATCAACGTCCTTTTTTTCAGGGGGGCTTTTGACTCCTGGGCTTGGGAGGCCACGTCCGAAGCGCTCTTTATGTATGCCCTTGGATTGCCTGGCATGGCTTGTTCCACCGTCATAATGAGGGCCCTCTACGCAAAAGGTCTCTCCAGGGCTGCCGTCATAGTGACTTCGTCCAGTGTTGCCTTGAATCTTGTATTTAGTTTTGTCTTGATGAATTTAATGGGACTCTCTGGTCTAGCTCTAGCTCCCTCCGTGGCATTTTCTCTATCGGCTGCTTTAGGACTCTATCTTCTTGGGCTATCATCCTCTGGCACTGTAACACTTTTAGACAGGTTATGGATAGGCAAGATGGGGATTTCAGCTACGACGCTGTTTTTTTCTGTTAGAATTTTTATGCTGTACCTGCCGTTTCCTGAGTCGTCCTCTCTGGCGGCGAGGTCTGGATGGATCGGCCTGATCTTCTTTCTGGGCATGGGGTCGTATGGTTTGATAACCTATGGCCTGAAATGTAGGGAGTGGATGTGGATAAAAAACGCTCTGAAAGGTGACGATAAGAAAGGAGGTAATGTGAGTGAATTTAAATAAAAAAATAATTTTTATCTCGGCATTAGTTTCATTGTTGTTGATTTTTTTGGGAGGCACTGCTTTGCCCGCAAGCTTCTCCGACGATATCCTAAAAGCCCGAACGACAACCTTATGGATCGATGGGCAAATGCTAGGCGATATGGTCTTGGGCGCTACGTCTCAGCTCACGTTTCTGTATATGGACGGAAAGGCCTGTGACTTTGCGGAAAAAGAGAGAGGCCAGCTTCCCGATTGGATAGCCTGGAACCTTCAGTACAAGAGCAACGCCTCCAGCGTTAAAAAAGGTTTTTTCTTGATCCGTTATAAGGCCCTTAAAAACTGGGACTTCGATATATCTAAGATATTCATTGGAGGTTATGACCTTGCGGAGGACGATATTTTTACAAAGTCGGAGTTCGTGAAGTCCGGTTCCCTCCCCTCCGGAACCGAGGGAACCTTGGCTATAGGGGTCCCAGTCTCTTATCTGAAGCCTGGGAAGGAAATCTCCATCTCCTACGGGGAGTGGAGCGAGACGTGGATTATACCCAAGAGGTGATTGTATTGCATACGTTTAAGTGCGCTAGTTGTGGAAAGGTATTTGAAAGCTCAAGAAGGGAGTCAAAGTGCCCTTACTGTGGAAGCAAGGTTCTTATCCACGAAAAAGGAGAGCAATTTAAGTCCAAAACCTGTAATGGATCGTGCAGTTGCTGCAGCGGGTGTGGGCATTGAGAGACGGATCCTTTCTCACATTGGCCATAGAGAGCAGCTGTGACGATACGGCAGTGGCTCTTCTGGAGGGACAGAGGAGAATAAGGTCATCGGTCCTATCCAGCCAGGTGGATAGTCACTCCCCCTTCGGTGGTGTAGTCCCGGAGTTCGCCTCCAGGATGCATCTTGAGGCCATCTTGCCCCTAATCGACAGAGCATTAGACGAGGGGAATATCTCGGACCCAAAGAGAGACCTGGACCTGCTGGCGGTGACGGCAGGTCCAGGTCTTATGGGATCTTTGTTGGTCGGTGTGATGGCGGCCAAGGGGTTGGCCCAGGCTTGGGACAAGCCAATTTTAGGAGTAAACCATCTTGAAGGGCATATCTTCGCCAACGTGGTGAATCACGCCGATCTAGAGACGCCTTTTTTGGCGATGGTGGTCTCAGGGGGGCATACCGAGGTAGTCCTTGTCAGAGAGCTGGGATCCTACGAGGTGATAGGGGAGACCAGGGACGACGCAGCTGGAGAGGCCTACGACAAGGTCGCGAAGCTACTGGGCTTGCCGTATCCGGGAGGGCCAGTTATAGATCGATTGGCCAAGGATGGAGACGATAGAGCCTTCGATTTTCCCGTGCCCCTCAGTTCCTCTGGCAAGGTTGAGTTCAGCTTCAGTGGCCTAAAAACGGCCGTACTCTCTCAGGTGGATAAACTTGTGGCCGAAGGACTAACCTTGCCTGTAGAGGATCTATGTGCCTCGTTTCAGAGGGCCGTCGTGAGGTCGTTGGTGTCCAAGCTGGATCTGGCGGTGTCCTTGACCGGAGTCAAGAGCGTAGCTGTATCGGGCGGTGTCGGAGCGAACTCTGCATTGAGAGGGGAGTTGCTCTCCCAGAGCAGGTGGAAGGCCTATCTGCCCGATCCATTCTACTGCACCGACAACGCTGTAATGATAGCTGGCGCGGCCTATCATGGCTGGATGAGGGGACGTAGATCCGGCATCGACCTCTCTCCCTCCCCATCTTGGGGGATAACCGACGGAGTTTGACCAATGTGATAATGGGAGAAAATCGGAGGAAAACTCGATAAAAACGCAGCTATAGGCTATTATCTCGGTCTCTGCGCCATTGAGATTTGAGATGGCTACGGCTATCATTCTCCCTGTCGGTTAGCACTCACTTGGTTTGAGTGCTAATATCACCAAAGAAATTTTAGGGAGGTATTTAGCGTGAATCTCAAACCCCTTGCGGATCGTATCGTAGTCAAAGTGGTTACCAGCGAGGAGAGGACCAAAGGTGGTCTCTATCTCCCCGACACGGCCAAGGAGAAGCCCCAGGAGGGCGAAGTGGTCGCAGTCGGTAGCGGAAAAGTCCTTGAAAACGGACAGAAGCTTCCTCTTGAGCTCAAAGTCGGCGATCGTATCATCTTCAGCAAATACGCTGGAACAGAGGTAAAGATCGACGGTGACGAGTACGTTATATTCAGCGAGAGAGATGTTCTCGCTGTAATAGAGAAGTAAATCTGACTGATAAAAGCTTAATAGGAGGTCAATAAAATGGCTAAGATTCTTGCCTTCGGTGAAGAAGCCCGCCGCTCCATGGAGCGTGGTATCAATAAAGTAGCAGACACAGTAGGTGTCACCCTTGGACCTAAAGGGCGCAACGTGGTTCTCGAGAAGAAATTCGGCTCTCCCACCATCACAAATGACGGTGTGACCATAGCTAAGGAGATTGAGCTCGATGACCCTTACGAGAACATGGGGGCTCAGCTGGTCAAGGAAGTAGCCTCAAAGACCAACGACGTAGCCGGTGACGGAACCACCACCGCGACCGTTCTGGCCAGGGAGATAATCCACGAGGGTATGAAGAACGTCGCCGCCGGTGCTAACGGTATCTTCCTCCGTATAGGCATCGAGAAGGCCGTAGACTTCGTGACCGAAGAGCTCAAGAAGAAGTCCATCCAGGTTAAGGGCAAAGAGGAGATCAGCCAGGTCGCCTCTATCTCCGCCAACGACAGCGTCGTGGGCAACCTCATCGCCGAGGCTATGGAGAAGGTCGGTGAGGATGGAGTCATAACCGTCGAGGACAGCCAGACCATGGGCACCACCCTTGAGACTGTCGAGGGACTTCAGTTCGACAAGGGCTACATCAGCCCCTACATGGTTACCGACCCAGAGCGTATGGAGGCAGCCCTTGAGGATGCCTACATCCTCGCCTACGACGGGAAAATCGGCAACATCAAAGACGTTCTTCCCATCCTTGAGAAGGTCGTTCAGACCGGCAAGCCCCTTCTTATCCTCGCTGAGGACGTGGAGGGCGAAGCCCTTGCGACCCTGGTGGTCAACAAGCTTCGTGGAACCATGCAGGTCGCCGCGGTCAAGGCCCCTGGCTTTGGCGAGCGCCGTAAGGCCATGCTTCAGGATATAGCCATCGTCACCGGTGGAGAGGTCATCACCTCCGATCTCGGAGAGAAGCTGGAGAACGTCGAGCTTTCCAAGCTGGGAAGGGCCAAGAAGATAAGGGTCACCAAAGAGGAGACCACCATCGTCGAGGGTGCAGGTAACCCCGAGGATATCAGAAAGAGAGCCGCCCAGATTCGTAGGGAGCTCGAGGAGTCTACCTCCGATTACGACAAGGAGAAGCTCCAGGAGCGTCTCGCCAAGTTGGTCGGCGGAGTTGCGGTTATCCAGGTCGGTTCCGCCACCGAGACCGAGCAGAAAGAGCTTAAGCTCAGGATCGATGACGCTCTTGCCGCTACCAGAGCCGCTGTTGAAGAGGGAATCGTCGCCGGAGGCGGCGTCGCCCTGGTCAGCTGCATCGACGCCCTTGCTAAGGAGATCGAGGGCCTTTCTGGCGACGTTAAGACCGGTGCTAACCTGGTCCTTAAGTCCCTTTCGTCCCCTCTTCACCTCATTGCCAGCAACGCCGGTCTTCAGGGTGACGTCGTGGTCGAGAAAGTCCGTGGCATAGAGGAAGGCTTCGGCCTGAACGCCGCCACCGGCGAGTACGTGAACATGATAAAAGCGGGGATTATCGATCCCGTCAAGGTCACCAGAAGTGCCCTTGAGAACGCCGCTTCCGTCGCCAAGATGGTCCTCACCACCGAGGTACTGGTTGCCGACAAAAAAGAGGAAAAAGGCAGTGACTCTGCCGCCGGAATGGGCGGTATGGGTGGCATGGGCGGAATGGGCGGTATGTACTAGTCCCCTTTACGTCTTTAAGGGAGCCTCCGTGTTTTCTCGGAGGTTCCCTTTTTTTGCAAACGGGGATTGCCGGAGTCGGTCTTTCTGGTATCATAATCCGGTCAGGGACGTCGGTTTCAACCTACATTCGGGAGGAACTAAATATGGATAATATAGTGATTTTGGATTGTGGCTCCCAGTTTACACAGCTTATAGCCAGGAGAATCAGAGAGTTTAAGGTTCACAGCGAGATCCTTCCTTGGGATGCCTCCGCCGAGGATGTCTCCGCTAGGTCCCCCAAGGGGGTTATCATATCCGGAGGCCCCAGGAGCGTTTTGGAGGAAGGAGCTCCTAAGATAGACGACGCCATCTTAGAGATGAAACTTCCGATTCTTGGGCTGTGCTACGGAATGCAGTATCTGTGCAAGGTAATGGGGGGGCAGGTAAGATCCTCCACCAGCAGAGAATATGGTCGGGCTTATATCACTGTGACCGAACAAAGCGGATCCATGTACGAAGGGGTTTCCTCCAGGACCCAGGTGTGGATGAGCCACGGGGACGACGTGGAGAGGTTGCCCCATGGGACGACTATGACTTCCAAGACCGAGGACGGGGTTATCGCCGGTTTCAGGTCCGAGGACGGCAGGATAAACGGCTTTCAATACCATCCCGAGGTTGCCCATACCGATCAGGGTGGAATAATGTTGTCAAACTTCCTCTTCCGCGTCTGCGGCTGTTCTGGTGATTGGAACCTGGGCGATTGGGTGGAGAGCTCCGTCTCAGAGATAAGGGAGCTTGTGGGGCAGGACAAAGTCATATGTGGGCTTTCCGGCGGAGTTGATTCCTCCGTTGCTGCCGCTTTGGTGTCAAAGGCCATAGGGAGTAGGCTTCAGTGTATTTTCGTCGATACCGGTATGATGAGGGACAAAGAGGCCGAGGAAGTTATGGAGAGCTACCGAGCTATGGAGCTCAACGTGATCCACGTGAATGCCTCAGATCGTTTTTTGAAGGCTCTTGAGGGTGTCACCGAGCCGGAGAAAAAACGAAAGGTAATAGGGGAGCTCTTCGTAAGGGTTTTTGAGGCTGAATCATCCAAGATTTCCGACGCAAAATGGCTCCTGCAGGGTACCCTTTACCCCGACGTTATAGAGAGCGGCCACAAGGGAAAAGGAGCGGCCGTCATCAAGAGCCATCACAACGTCGGTGGGCTTCCTGATGACATGCGCTTGAAGGTCCTTGAGCCACTTAAAGACCTGTTTAAGGACGAGGTAAGAGCCATCGGAAGAATCATAGGTGTTCCTGAGGATATAGTGGCCAGACACCCATTCCCAGGACCTGGGTTGGCCGTGCGTTGCCTAGGGGATATAACGGTCGAAAAGCTGGATATCCTGAGAAAGGCTGACAGGATCTATCTGGACGAGATAAGAAAGGCCGGTCTCTACAACGATATATGGCAGGCCTTCGCCGTGTTGCTTCCCGTCTACACCGTGGGAGTTATGGGTGACGATAGGACTTACGCCAGGGTGTTGGCGTTGAGGGCGATAACGTCGTCCGACGGCATGACAGCGGAGTGGTTCCGGTTCCCTAACGAGGTCCTGGACAGAATATCGACCAGGATATGCAACGAGGTCCAGGGGATAAACAGGGTTGTATATGACGTTACAAGCAAGCCACCTGCAACGGTGGAATGGGAATAACCGTGGCTTGTCTTTATTCAAGGCCTTGACTATAATGTTGGAGCTTTTGGCGAACCGGCCCTCTTCAGGGGGCCTGTAACGTAGTCGTTTTTATAGAAAACAGAGGAGGTCTAGTTTATGGGTCAAATTTTTACTCTCGTCGGCTTAGCCGGCGTCCTGGCTCTCGCCTTCGCGATGGTGTCCTATCGCAAGGTCGAAAGTTTCAGGGTCGATAACGATAGGGTGAATGAGCTTTCTGAGATCATTCACCAAGGTGCAATGGCGTTTCTTAACAGAGAATATCGGTGGCTTTTCCCGTTCGTGATTTTGGTCGCAGTCCTGTTGACCTGGAAGCTAGGGCTTCCCACTGCTTTGGCTTTCGTCCTGGGGGCTCTTTGCAGCGCCGTCGCCGGGTACATAGGCATGAACGTGGCCACGAAATCCAACGGCAAGACCGCTTACGCCGCTACCAGAGGGATGAACTCTGCTCTAGGGGTCGCCTTCAAGGGCGGTAGCGTTATGGGAATGGCGGTCGTCGGTCTAGGCGTACTGGGCATCCTGGTCTGCTACTTCCTCTACAGGGATCCCAGCGTCATCACCGGCTTCGGTTTCGGGGCCAGCTCCATCGCCCTCTTTGCCCGTGTTGGTGGAGGAATCTACACCAAGGCCGCTGACGTCGGCGCTGACCTCGTAGGCAAGGTCGAGGCTGGGATACCTGAGGACGATCCGAGAAACCCAGCTACGATCGCTGATAACGTCGGAGATAACGTCGGAGATATCGCAGGCATGGGTGCGGATCTATTCGAGTCCTACGTGAACTCCATCATCGCTGCTATGGCCATAGGGGTCATCACCATGGGGACGACCGGTGTAGCCTATCCTCTGGTGCTTGCCGCTCTTGGTATAGTAGCCTCCATACTTGGAACTTTTGTCGTCAGGGTAAAAGACGGCGGCAACGCCCAGGCTGCCCTCAGATACGGAACGTTCCTCACCGGTGGGCTCATGATCGTCGGAGCTTTCTTCGCCACCAGGATGATGACCGGAAACATGGGGCTTTTCTGGAGCGTGCTCTCCGGGATCCTCGTTGGAGTCCTTATCGGTTGGGTTACCGAGATCTATACATCTGCCGATTATCGTTCGGTTAAGAATATCGCCAGGGCTACTGAGACTGGTGCTGCTACGACCATACTCGCTGGTATATCCATTGGAATGGTCTCAACCGTCGTTCCTGTCCTGATGATCTGCGCTGCCACTTTGGTCAGCTTCAAGTTTGGTGGCCTCTTCGGCATAGCTTGCTCTGCGGTAGGGATGCTCTCCATCACCGGCATGACCCTTAGCGTCGACGCTTACGGTCCTATAGCCGACAACGCCGGCGGTATCGCCGAGATGAGCAAGCTTCCCCCTGAGGTAAGGAAGATAACCGACAAGCTCGACGCTGTAGGAAACACCACCGCTGCCATGGGCAAGGGGCTCGCCATAGGTTCCGCCGCCTTGACCGCTCTTTCTTTGTTCTCCGCCTACGCCGCTGCGGTGAACCTTAGTTCCATAGACCTGAGTAACCCCACCGTCATGACCGGCCTTTTCATCGGGGGAATGCTGCCATTCCTGTTCAGCGCCCTCACGATCCAGGCGGTCGGCAGAGCTGCCGAGCACATGATCGACGAGGTTCGTCGTCAGTTCAGGGAGATCCCAGGCATAATGGAGGGAACGGCCCGTCCTGAGTACGAGAAGTGCATCGAGATATCCACTGGTGCAGCTCTTAAGGAAATGGTCATACCTGGCCTCCTCGCTATAGTCTGTCCCGTCCTGGTCGGAGTGTTCCTCGGTCCTGAGGCCCTTGGTGGACTTTTGGGTGGATCGATCGTGACAGGCGTCATGATGGCCATCTTCATGTCCAACGCCGGTGGCGCTTGGGATAACGCCAAGAAGTACATTGAGGAAGGACACCATGGCGGTAAGGGGACCGACCAGCACGCTGCTGCGGTCGTCGGCGACACAGTGGGAGATCCTTTCAAGGACACCTCCGGTCCTAGCCTCAACATTCTCATCAAACTGATGTCCGTGGTTGCCGTGGTTATGGCTCCCCTTTTCCTGTAGAGAAACCTCTTTTGGGAACGGACTAACATATAAAAGGGGAGAGCCTGTGCTCTCCCCTTTTGATCGTTGTCGATTCTGTGATAGGAGGTTGGTCCGTTGGGTGACGATGTAAAGCGTATAAAGGACAGGCTGGATATCGTGGACGTAATAGGTGATTACGTTAAACTCACCCGAAGTGGGCAAAATCATAAAGGTCTATGCCCTTTTCACGACGAGAAAACCCCTTCCTTCCATGTATCCCAGGCAAGGCAGACCTGGCACTGTTTCGGATGTGGAAAGGGGGGGGATGTCTTTACCTTCGTGATGGAGAAGGAAGGACTTACTTTCGGGGAAGCTCTTGAGAGCCTCTCAAAAAGGGCCGGTATAGACCTTCAGACCGTTTCGGAGACCGGAAAGGATCGACGAAACCTCTACGACGTTATGGAATATGTCGCAGGAATCTATGGTCGCTCACTTGTTGGAGTCCAGGGCAACGTTGCTCAGGCCTATCTTTCGAAGCGCTCTATAGATAGGGAATTCTGGAGTTTATTTCAGCTGGGGTGGGCTCCTCCCTCTTGGGATTTTCTCATAAAAGAAGGGCGTAACTCCAAACTAATCGACTCCAACGAGATGGTTCGGTGTGGCCTTATCATAGAGGGTGAAAGAGGTTTTTACGATAGGTTCAGAGGACGGGTCATATTCCCGATAAAAGATATCTCCGGCAAAACGGTGGCTTTCGGAGGGAGGATAATCGACGGGGATGGGGCAAAATACCTCAACAGCCCTGAGACCGAGATATACAGCAAGAGGAGGACCCTGTATTTGATCGACAAGGCTAAGTCCGCCATCAGGGAAAAGGGCCATGCCATATTGGTCGAGGGTTATTTCGATGCTATCAGAGCCCATATTAAAGGATTTTGCCAGACCGTTGCCACTTTGGGCACAGCTCTAACGGAGGACCAGGCTGCCATAATAAAGAGGCTGGCGGACAGGGTCTATATATGCTACGACGCCGACGGTGCAGGTCAAAATGCCTCCATTAGGGGCATGTACATACTCCAATCCGCAGGGCTTTCGGTAAAGGTCGTCAGATTGCCCAAGGGCAAGGATCCTGACGATATCCTCTCATCTGCTGGAGGAGATGTCGAGTTTTCCGGTTGTCTCAGGTCTGCTTTATCCCTCGTGGACTATCACATTACCCTCATGGAACCGTATCTGAAGGACCCCGACTCCCGAAAATCCGCCTTGGACGGGCTTTTTGACGGTCTCTCCTCTTTGGACACGGTTGATATATCCCCTCATCTCCCTAGGTTAGCGGCGGTGCTCGGCATAAGGGATTTCGAGGTGTTGGATGCGCTGAGGTCAAGGAGAGTAATCCCCTCCTCCACGGACAGGAATAGAGAGCGTGTCAAAGAGCCAGTCGAGGTCTCTGACTCTTCGGCCGACCCTGACAAAGTCGAGATGGCCCTAGTGACCTTGCTTTGGCAAGAGAGTGAGCTAAGAAGAAACTGCGACCTAACTGTAGTTCTCGGTCTTTTGTCCGACGAACGGCTTAAACTTATGTCCATATCCATCCTGTCAGGGGAATCGCCTGAATCCCTGGAGAGAAGATGGCTTGAGACGGGAGATAGCTTTCAGGCCAGGGTATTGGCGAAGGGGGGAGCTTATCTGGAGGAATTCCCCCAGGATTTCAGGGGTAAGTGGGAACTTTTTTGTTCTATTTTACGTCGCAGAAAGGCTCAAATGAGGTATAATGAACTCCGTGTAAAAATGCTCCAAGGTCAGGCTTCCTCCGAGGAGATCGTGGAGCATGAGGAATTACGGCAGATCTTGTGTGTCAAGTAGATTCCTGTATAAGGATAGGATGGTGAGCCCATGAAACACCTCGTTGACCAACAGGACGTGGGTGACGACCTCGATGTAGAGATGGATCAAAACGAGGTCGTCCTGGATCAGTATCTGGACAAGATCAAAGATATCCTTCTGGAGGGGCAAAGCAAGGGGTACGTTACTAGGGACGACATAGAGCGCCATATGAACAGCCAGGTTTTGAACGAAGTTCTACTTGAGAAGATCTACGAAAACCTGGAGGCTTTGGGGATAAACATCCACAAAAACGAAGAGGAAGAGGAAGAAGAGGCATGTCCTGCTCAGTCAACCGAGTGCTCATCGTCGGACCTTGGTTCTGTCTCCGATCCTGTAAGGATGTATCTCAGGGAGATAGGGACGATCCCTCTTCTCACTCAACAGCAGGAAGTTCATCTGGCCAAGAGCATAGAGGAGGGTGACGTCGAATCCAAGTCCAAACTGGTCGAGGCAAACCTGAGACTGGTGGTCAGTATAGCGAAGAAGTACATGGGACGAGGGATGCTCTTTTTGGATTTAATTCAAGAGGGGAACCTCGGTCTTATCAGGGCTGTGGAGAAGTTCGACTATACAAGGGGCTATAAGTTCAGCACCTATGCGACCTGGTGGATTCGCCAGGCTATAACCAGGGCGATCGCGGACCAGGCAAGGACCATCAGGATACCGGTCCACATGGTTGAGACCATCAACAAGGTTATGAGAACGTCCAGAAACCTGGTCCAAAGCCTCGGGAGGGAGCCATCCGACGAGGAGATAGCCGCTGAGATGGGGATAGAGCCCATAAAGGTGGTTCAGATAAGGAGGGTCGCCCAAGAGCCTGTTTCTCTGGAGTCGCCGGTAGGCGAGGAAGAGGACAGCGAGCTAGGTGACTTTATCGAGGACAAGGACATGATAAGTCCCGACGAATCTACGTCCATGGAATTCCTCCGAGGGCAGCTGGACAGGGTCCTGGATGGATTGACCGACAGAGAGCAGCAGGTACTCAGACTTCGTTTCGGCTTTGAGGACGGGCAATGTTACACGTTGGAGGACGTTGGGAAGCGTTTTGGCGTAACCAGGGAGAGAATACGCCAGATAGAGGCCAAGGCGCTGAGAAAGCTGCGCCATCCAAGTCGGACGGCGACGCTTAAGGACTATATGTCTTGATCGGAGATCGGAATGTCAATTAGAATAGACAAGTATCTTAAGCTATCCAGATTGGTAAAGAGACGCACTATCGCTCAGGAGATGGTCGATGTAGGTGCGGTTAGAATATCGGGGCGCAAGATAAAGCCGTCAACCGACGTTAAGGTCGACGATGTGGTAGAGATAGCCTTTCCCAGGAGGCTGTTGAAGGTCATCGTGTTGGTAGACGATGAGTCGTGTCTCAAGAGAAAGGGCGCAGAGCCTTACCGTATCGTTCTCGACGAAAAGCTTTCTCCTGAGGACGTTGTCTGGAGTTAAATTAGCCTGATTTTTAGCGATAGGAGGAATTTTCGATGAGTACCGTTGTTGGAGTGCATGCTAGAGAGGTACTGGACTCGCGAGGCAACCCCACTGTGGAGGTCGAGGTCGTACTGGAGTCTGGATTGGTCGGTAGGGCGGATGTCCCCTCTGGTGCGTCCACCGGGACCTTTGAGGCGGTTGAGCTCAGAGACGGTGGGGATCGCTATATGGGAAAGGGTGTCCTCAAGGCGGTTGAAAACGTAAACGAGAGGATAGCTCCAGAGATAATCGGGATGGACGTAAGCGAGCAGGCCTATATAGACAGAGCCATGATAGACCTTGATGGGACACCTAACAAAGGCAACCTGGGGGCAAACGCTATTCTCGGAGTCTCCATGGCGGTGGCTAGAGCTGCGTCGATCTATTTTGATATGCCTCTATGGAGTTACATAGGTGGTCTGGGGCCCTTTTCACTGCCTACCCCTATGATGAACGTCATAAACGGTGGAGCCCACGCTGACAACAACCTCGATATTCAGGAATTTATGGTTATGCCCTACGGGGCCAACAGTTTTTCTGAAGCTCTAAGGATGAACGTGGAGGTATATCATAACCTGAAATCCATGCTTAAAAAGAAAGGTTACTCCACAGCCCTGGGCGACGAGGGAGGATTTGCCCCTAACCTGGGAAGCAACAGAGAGGGCTTCGATATTTTGGTCGAGGCGATAGAGAAAGCTGGGTAC
>CAYNAN010000003.1:0-43000 GCA_964395085.1 uncultured Synergistaceae bacterium | reverse complement strand
TACACTCCAGGAGAGCAGATAGGCATAGCCGTAGACGTGGCGGCCTCCGAGATCTACTCGGAAGGGACTTATCACTTCAAAGGTGAGGGCAAAAAATTCTCCTCTCAGGAGCTCAACGACTATTATATCTCTTTGTGCGAGGATTATCCGATCGTTTCCATCGAGGATGGCATGTCCGAGGACGACTGGGATGGTTTTGCCCTGATGACGTCCACTTTGGGTAAAGACATACAGGTAGTCGGGGACGACCTTTTTGTCACCAACAAGGAGAGGCTCTCCAGAGGGATAAAGGAGAGGTCCGCAAACGCTATTTTGATAAAGCTGAATCAGATAGGGACGCTTTCCGAGACGCTGGATGTTATAAGAACAGCCAGAAACGCCGGATTTGCCACGGTCATATCCCATAGGTCCGGCGAGACAGCGGATTCGTTTATAGCCGATCTATCTGTGGCGGTCGGAGCTGGACAGATAAAGACCGGTGCTCCAGCAAGGACGGACAGGGTCGAAAAGTACAATCAACTGCTCAGGATAGAGGAGACCATAGGGACTAATTCCCCTTACTCAGGTCTGACCTCCATCAACTGCAGCAGAAGAGGATAACCGTCAGGTCGGTTCAACGCCGATCCTTGAGGAGGGTTTCGAATGAAGGTCGCTGAACCGACCGTGGAGCGTCTTGTGCAGTATCGACGGCTCCTAGAGCGTTTAGTTCAGGAAGATGTCTCGGTGGTTTCATCCAGGGATATTGGGGATATGTTGGGGTTTAAGGCTAGTCAGGTTAGAAAGGACCTGTCCTACTTTGGCGAAATAGGCAAAAGGGGCGTGGGATACGGGGTTGAGCGTCTTCTAAGCCACGTTACCGAGATACTGTCTCCTCCGAAAAAATGGCGAATAGGGCTTGTCGGTGTGGGGCGTCTCGGCGAGGCCCTTATGGACCACAAGGCTTTTTTGTCTCAGGACTACGAGATAGTAGCTCTTTTTGACGTCTCCGAGAGGAAAATAGGGAAGGAGTTTTTCGGCAAACCCTGTTTTTCCATATCGGATATGCCTAGGAAACTGTCCGAGTTTGGGATAGACGTGATAATGTTGACGGTCCCCAAAGAGGCGGCACAGTCCTGTGTGGACATGGCTACGTCTTACGACGGGATAAAGGGTGTGCTTAATTTTTCACCTTCGTCGATATCTGTTCCCGATGGAGTAAAAGTCTATTCGGTCGACATATCCGTCGAGCTGGAAAAATTGTTGTTCTATCTCAAACACTGAAGTCCATGGTAGAATAGTCACCTGACCATAGAATAAGGAATAAGATATAGGAGGCGGTATCGTTGAGTCAAAGCGGACAGGCAGGAGCGATGCAGATGTTTTTCCCCTTGGTCATCTTCGTCGTGATATTCTACTTCTTCATCATCAGACCTCAAAAGAAGAGGCAGAAGAAGCACGATGACCTTATAGGGTCCTTATCCAGGGGAGATAGGGTTATAACCGCTGGTGGATTTATCGGCATCGTCAGGGAGGTAAAGGATGACAGCTTCATTCTGGAGATAGCTGATGGAGTGAAGGTGAGGGTCCTGAAGGGGTCTGTCTCCAGCAAAATGGCAGTGGAGGGCGGAGAGTCCCAGAAATCGTCCAAGGATGAGGCTAGCTCTGACTCCGACCCCAAAAAGGTTGGGCTGTCCAAGGATAACCCGGAAGAAGCTAAGTAGCTCGTCCTGGTTAGTGTCTGGAGTGGATGTCCTCCAACGCATCCACTCCTTTTTTTCGTTCTTATTTTTCTAAAAAAGTATGAGGAGGTAGCGAACTTTTATGTTGAAAAAAGATCGCTGGCGGCTCGGTTTGGTTGCCGTCGTCATCGTCGCAGCTATAGCTTCGGTTTTTCCCATAAAAGGTAGGGTTCATCTAGGACTTGACCTAAAAGGAGGGGCCCACATCGTCCTTCAGGCGAAGGGAACCGATGAAAATCCTTTGACACAGGATAGCGTGGAGAGACTTTTGGTGGTGCTCAGAAACAGGGTCGACCAGTACGGTGTTTCAGAGCCCCTTATTCAGAGAGAGGGACAGAATAGGGTTATCGTCGACCTACCCGGGGTTGAGAACCCTGAGCAGGCACTTGACCTGATAGGAAGGACCGCTCTTCTCGAGTTCCGCCAGGTTAAGCAGGCGACCGGAGCCTTGCCTGCTAAGGCGGAGAGGAAAAACTACGACTCTGACTCCGAGTTTGAGGCTGCCGTCAAGCGATGGAACGACGTAAAGGCCCAGAGGGATCAGCTTGAGGCCAAGCTAAGGGAAGAGGCCAGCTCGGATCCCTCTTCTTTTGTCGCTACAGATGAGGCTGGTCGGGTATATCTGCTGGGATCAGCCTATGTGACAGGTAAAGACCTGAAGGATGCCAAGACTAACTTCGATAATTTGGGTAGACCGGTGGTCAGCCTGGAGTTCAACGACCAGGGGGCCAAGCTGTTCGACAGCGCCACAGCGGAGAACGTCGGTAACCAGATCGCCATAGTTTTGGACGGATCTGTGGTGTCCGCACCTGTAGTACAGGAGAGGATAACCGGCGGTGCGGCCCAGATATCCGGTAAGTTTACCCCGGAAGAGGCGAGAAATCTGGCTATAATGCTCAGAGCTGGAGCTCTTCCCGTTCCAGTCGACATATTGGAGAACAGGTCCGTAGGGCCCACCCTTGGGGCTGACTCTATACAGGCAGGGCTTAAGGCTGGTCTTATAGGCTGCGTGCTCGTGGTCCTCTTCATGCTCGTCTACTACAGGTTCCTTGGCGTCGCAGCGGACATAGCCCTTGCAGTGACCATACTGGTTCTCTTTGCTCTGTTGATAAGCTTCAAGGCAACTTTGACCCTCCCTGGTATCGCCGGTATCATCTTGACCATAGGCATGGCTGTGGACGGAAACATACTGATATACGAGAGGATAAAAGAGGAGTTCAGGGACGGCAAGACCCCATTTGCGTCTTTGGAGGCCGGTTTTAAGAAGGCCTTCAAGACAATCCTTGACGCTAACGTCACGACCCTTATAGCAGCTGCCGTTCTCTATTACTTTGGCAGCGGACCTATAAAGGGCTTCGCTTTGACCTTGGCCTTTGGGATCGTTGCCAGCGTTTTCAGCGCCGTGTTAGTGACCCGTGTCCTCCTTCAGGTTATGGTGGGACGCAACGGAATCCCTTCTCTGTCCCGCAGAAATCAGTAGGGGAGGCATAGAGTACTATGGAAAAGAAAGCAGTTAACTATCGTTTTGATTTTATGGGGTTCCGTCGTCAGGCGCTTGTTCTCAGCCTGGTGTTGGTTCTTATCAGCTTAGGCTCTCTCCTGACAAAGGGGCTTAACCTAGGGATTGACTTCACGGGAGGAAACCTGGTTCAGATCGAGTTTAGCTCCCCAGTTAACGTAGGTGACGTTAGGGAGGTCCTTGCCGGGGTAGGTCAGGATAACGCGGTAATACAGGCCTACAGCGACAGAGGCGTAATTATCCGTCTTAAGGTCGACGATGAGAAGGCCAGACAGATGGTGGTGGAGGCCCTCAGGACTAAGCACGGAGACCTTCAGGTATTGAGGTTTGAGAAGGTAGGTCCTGTCGTGGGACAGCAACTCAGGCAGGAGGCCTTTATAGCCCTTGGTTTGGCCCTTCTCGGTATTTTAGCCTACATCACGGTTCGCTTTCAGTTCCGTTTTGCAGCTGCAAGCGTTATCGCTCTGATACACGATACTATAATAACCCTCGGTGTGTTCAGCATTACCGGCAGGGAGATCTCAGTTACGTTTATAGCCGCTATACTTACTATAGTGGGTTACTCCCTCAACGACACCATCGTGGTGTTGGACAGGGTAAGGGAAAACTGGAAACATATGAAGTCCTGGGGAATCGACGATATGATGAACGTGTCGATAAACCAGACTTTGTCCAGGACCATCAATACCTCTCTTACCACGTTCCTTCCGGTCTTAGCTTTCTACATATGGGGCGGTCCAGTGCTGGCGAACTTCTCGTTTGCGCTTATGATAGGAATACTGGTCGGCACCTATAGCTCCATCTACGTGGCCAGCTCAATCCTGGATGAGTGGTTCAAAAAAGCTCCATCGAAAGGGTAAAAGGATTCAAACTGGGAGGGGGCCTATGCTCTCTCCCAGTTTTTGATAGGGTGTTCCCCCTGTTTTGTTGTAAAAGGAGGTGGAATTGCTTTGCTCCCGGTTTGTCCTATTGGCCGTGTAAGCAGGATCTCTGTGGCTCCCAGTGCCAGTGAACTAGCAAAAAAAATCGGTTGTTCCGATCTAGTCTCAACCGTACTTATCGCTAGGGATTTTTCAGGTGTCGAGGACATGTCCCGTTGGATCAACCTCGACGCGAAAAGAGATCTTCTAGATTTGGAGGTAGGTCCTGGCTCAAAAGAAACAGCGTTAGAGTGGAGGAGGTCCATTCCCGGCAAAAGAGTTTTGGTCTACGGAGACTACGATGTCGACGGAGTCGCGTCATCAGCTTTGGCAGTGGAGATGGCCCGATATTCTGGGGCCAGATCCGTTCACTATTTTCTGCCCCACAGGCAAAAAGAGGGGTATGGGGTACATCTGAACGTGATAAAAAAGGCCGTAGCCAGCGGTGTTCAGGCCTTGGTAGTGACGGACTGTGGCTCGAAGGACGTAGAGTCAATTGGCTACGCCTTGGATCATGGCCTCAGAGTGATGGTCTTCGACCATCACTCTGTAGATGGAAGAGTGATCGACATAGAGTCCTTTGTGAACCCCCAAAGAGGGGGGGACGAGGAGGCAAAAAAACTCTGTGCCACATCGGTGCTCTGGATGTGGGCATTTAAGGAAAAGCTATTTCCATTGGACTGGTTGATGGATAGGTTGGACTTGGTCGCCCTCTCCACCGTTGGAGATTGCGTCGGATTAGGGCCGGTAAACAGGTGGTTGGTGAAAGAGGGACTCTCAGTTTTGAGACGCACCAGCAGATCTGGACTTGCTGAGCTGTATGGCCGTTTAGGACTCGTGAGGGACGATATAGACGAGGAATCCCTTGCGATGAAGTTGGTTCCATGCCTGAACTCAGCTGGCAGGCTGGACGTTGCCGATCTGTCTTTGTCCGTCGTTTTGACAGGTGACGTTAATGCCGTCGACAGGCTAGATGCTTTGAACTCAAAGAGAAAGGATATGTCTCAATCCATAGCCTCGTCGATCACTAAAAGGCTTGAAGATTCTATCTCTCATGTCATATACGATAAAGCTTGGCCCGTTGGGCTCTTAAGCGCTATCGCCAGCAGGCTATGCAGCAATTACTCCTCCGCTTTTGCCCTAGCAGCTCCGTCGGGAGAGCTTATAAGAGGTTCCTTGAGGGTCCCGGATGGGGCTAACGCCGTGGAGATACTGTCCGATCTCGATCATATGCTTGAATCTTGGGGGGGGCATCCCTACGCCGCAGGATTTTCTGTAACTTACTCTCTGTGGGAACGGCTTTCCTCCGAGTTGGAAGCCAGACTAAGGTCGATTAAAGTGGCGGAAAAGGAGGAAACGGTGGTAGACTATGATCCTCATCTTTTCTCCGTCCCAATATGGAACGACCTCATGCGAATTGGCCCTTTTGGCCAGGAAAACCCTTCCCCGTCGTTTTTTCTGCCAAAGAAGGGTATGGAAAGAGTCATGCCTCTCGGAAGAGATGGAATCCACGCTAAAATATCCCTGGGCGACGTGGAGCTTTTAGCGTTTAACGGGGCGCAACAGCATCTGGCGATGGACGATATCCTCGGTTGGATATATCGGCCGAGATTGAACCGTTGGAGAGGAAAAAGAGAGCTGCAGTTTGTGATAGACAAGATCGTCGTATCCTGAAAACTTTTGACCGGAGGTGATATCGATGACAGGTGAGGTAAAGAAATCTTCCAGCAAGAAAGAGATGTTCTCCCTCAGGGATAGCTTTATGGGGCGTATTCCTGAATCTCAAAGATCGGTAACGGTAAAGTTTGCCTGGCAGGAGCTTTGGTCCAAGGTTTGTCGTTATCTGTCCAGAGAAGAGCTCATGGAGCTGGGGGAGACCTTGATTTTTGCCGCTGTAGCTCACGGGGACCAAAAGAGGGGAACGGGAGAGCCCTATATAATTCACTGTGTCTACGTGGCCTCTCTCCTCGCCGACATGAAGATGGACCTTCAGACCATGCAGGCGGCGTTGCTTCATGACTGCATAGAGGACACATCCGTCACTAAAGAGGAATTAGAGGCCAAGTTCGGTCTGGAAGTGGCTACGTTGGTCGACGGAGTAACCAAGCTGGGAAAGCTTCCGTTCAAATCGTTTGAGGACTATCAGGCGGAAAACCTTAGAAAGATGTTCTTGGTAATGGCCAAAGACATCCGTGTTGTTTTAATAAAGCTGGCGGATCGAACCCATAATATGAGAACATTGGGGGCCTTGAGAAAGGACAAGCAGCAGAGGATAGCCAAGGAAACCCTAGAGATATACGCCCCTCTGGCACATCGCCTGGGAATATACCAGGTAAAGCGGATCCTCGAGGATCTAGCTTTTAAGTACTACGACCCAAACATGTACTACGAGATAAGGAAAAAAGTCCAAAAGAGGCTACCCGAGAGAGAGGCTACAATTAAAAAAGCCATAGAAGAACTTGAGGTTAAGCTGAAAGACCACGGAATAGACGCTTTCATAAAGGGAAGGGCTAAACACTTCTACAGCATTTTGGAGAAGATGAACAGAAAAGGCCTATCCGTGGACCAGCTTTACGATCTCCTGGCGGTCAGGATTACGGTTGACGATGTCACCACTTGCTATACCGTTTTGGGCATAGTTCACACCATTTGGAAGCCCATTCCGGGCCAGTTCGACGACTACATAGCCAACCCCAAAAACAACATGTACCAGTCGCTTCACACGACAGTTGTAGGTCCATCCGGGGAGCCTATGGAGGTCCAGATAAGGACTTGGGAGATGCATTGGCTTGCCGAGTACGGTGTGGCGGCCCACTGGAGGTACAAAGAGGGCTCCAGCAAGATGGACGACCTAGACGCAAAACTTGAGTGGATAAGACAGGCTATAGAAGGAGGTCAGGAGACTAGGCCTGAGGAGTTTATGGAACGCCTCAAGGACGATGTCCTTACCTCTGACGTTTTCGTCTTTACCCCTCAAGGAGACGTCAAGTCACTCCCGAGGGGGGCATCTCCTGTCGATTTTGCCTTTGCCATACACACACAGGTTGGAAATCAGTACGTTGGCGCCATGGTCAACAACCGGATAGTTCCCGCAGATTATGAACTTCAAAATGGGGATATAGTCAAGGTGTTGACCTCCCCTCAGGGCAAGCCTTCCAGGGATTGGCTCAAGGTTGTCAAAAGCAGTAAAGCGAAGCTTAAAATTAGAAATTATTTCAAACACCTTGATTCGGTTGCAAAATCAGAGGCTATTCAACGAGGCAGAGATCTGCTCGACAGAGAGCTAAAGAAGAGATTTCTATCTCAAGAGGTTGTTCACTCTCAGGACGATATCGGTGCAGCGATAAATAAAATAGCCCGAGATATGGGGTACAATAACGGAGACGATGTTTTTTATTCCATAGGGTCCAACTCTCATTCCCCTGGCTCCATCGCTGCCAGGATCTGCTCGGCCTTGCCTTCATCGGGAGAAGAGCAAAAAGAGATTCTCCCCTCTGAGCCATCTCCCCACAAGATGGAAAGGAAGGACAATCTAGACATATTTGTCGAGGGAGCGGAGGGAGTCCTTGTTAACCTCTCCAGCTGTTGCAAGCCAGTTCCAGGGGATAGTATCGTAGGTTTTTCAACTAGGGTAAGAGGTATCACCGTTCATAGGGATAACTGTCCGAACATATCTAAGATATCCTCGGAGCGGCTTATACAGGTCTCATGGGGGGCGACGGGCAAAAAGAGATACGAGGCCAGGATAATAGTGGACGCTCTGGACAGGCCTGGACTCTTCTCCGACGTCGCTCAGGCCGTGTCTCAGGCTGAATCTAATATGTCGTCGGTCAAAGCCAATCAGATAGGCGGCGGACAGGCAAGGATGAAACTGGAGGTCACGGTGAGAAATTTGGAGCATCTCTACAACGTCATCGCCAGGATAAATACGGTAAAAAACGTCATAGACGTGAACAGGGGGTAAAGACATGAGAGCTGTCGTGCAGAGGGTATCCAGCTCGTCCGTGATGGTAGATGGTTGCGAGGTCGGCAGGATCGGGGTGGGACTCTGCGTGCTTCTGGGGGTCACACAGGGAGACGGACCGGAGCAGGTCAGATGGCTTGTTGATAAGATATCGTCTCTAAGGGTCTTTGAGGACCAATCGGGAAAGCTGAACCTATCCCTTGAGGACGTGTCAGGCGGGGTTCTGGTCGTATCTCAGTTTACTCTCTACGGTGACTGTAGAAAGGGTAGAAGACCGTCTTTCGTGAGGGCGGCGGATCCGTCTATTGCAAAAGAGTTATACAACCTGTTCGTTGACAGGCTAAAGGACAAAGGCCTCCCTGTGGAGACCGGCGTCTTTCAGGCTCACATGAATGTGGAGATACACAACGATGGGCCTGTTACCCTTATTTTGGATACGCAGGAGGTCTTCTGACGTGAAAAGGAAAAGATTCCCTCTAGGACCGTTGTGGACCAACGGCTACCTTTTCTGGGATGAGGATGGGGTTGCCTTCTTTGTCGATCCAGGTGGAGACCCTGAGGAAGTAATAACTTGGATAAATGACCATAAGATATCCCTCCGTGCGGTTATTCTCACTCACGGTCATGCGGATCATATTGCCGGAGCCTCCAGACTCGTCGACGAATTTGGTTGCGATCTCCTGATTCACAGGGAGGACGAGCCGATGTTATCCCGTGGGGATAAAAATCTGTCCCTACAGTTGGGTACCGACTGCCCTGCATCGCAGGCTACCGGATACCTGGAGGATGGTATGATTCTCAAGGTTGGTGATATGGAGCTAAAAGTCATACATACACCTGGGCACACCATGGGAAGTTGCTGTATTATCGTATCCGATCGAGATGGCTCGCTCTTGATCTCTGGAGATACCCTTTTCGCCAGGAGCGTAGGCAGAACCGACCTTCCAGGGAGTGTCCCCGAGCTCATGGCCTCGTCCCTTGAGCTTATCAGAGGGATAGATTGCGACATGCCAGTGTTGCCTGGACATGGCCCTGAGACCTCCATTGAAAGGGAGAAAAGGGAAAACCCCTTTTTGTCATGATCGACGACGATCAGCTCCCTAGGGAAAGGCTGCTGGAAAAGGGCCCATCTGCGTTGAGCGATGGAGAGCTTTTAGCTATATTGATTAGAACCGGTGACGCCGGCCATGACGTCTTGGATCTATCCTCCTGTTTGTTGAAAACATTCGGTGGTCTTAGAGGATTGGCCAAGTCGTCCGTCCAGGAATTCACCTCGATCAAAGGGATAGGGGTGGCAAAAGCCTCGGCTATATCCGCAGCAATGGAGCTTGGTCGTCGAATATCCCTTTTAAATGTCGGCATGGCTAAAGGAAGGACAGCCATGTCTGCGGCCTTAGAGGAGATAAGGGTTTTTTTTGCAGAAGAGGAGCGAGAGTTCATTATAGCCCTTTTCCTGGACGACAGAGATGGTGTTATAACCAGAGAGAAGCTTTCCTATGGAGGCCCTGATGGTGCCTCCCTGGATCTGCGCCATTTTCTCAGGATGGCGGTCAGACTGGACTCGAAAGGCCTTGCCCTGGTCCATAATCATCCCGACGGAAGTTTGGACAGCAGTTACGAGGACAGAGTGTTGACCGGCATCGTGAAGGGAAGGGCTGATGCTTTAGGTCTGGATTTTCACGGTCACTACATAGTGTCTAGACGGGGTATTTCCGTCGTGACATCGTGATAGCGAACACAAGAGGAGGAACAAACAGGTGGGGTTCTTTTCAGGTTTTCTGGGAAACGATGTAGGGATCGATCTGGGCACGTCTAACGTGGTGGTGTATCTGTGTGGTAAGGGAATAGTGATAGATGAACCCTCCGCCGTGGCGGTCAGAAAGAAAAAAAGAGGGGGACAGCTGGAGGTTATAGCCTTCGGTCACGAGGCTAAAGCTATGATGGGCAAGACCCCCGCTGGAGTCTCCACCATAAGGCCCCTCAAGGACGGTGTTATCGCTAATTTCGATATGACAGAGGCCATAATAAGGCACTTCTTGCAGATCACTGCCGGAAGAGGCGTGAAATCGAGGCCTAGGGTCGTCATCTCCGTGCCTGCCAAAGTGACGGAGGTGGAAAAAAAGGCGGTTATCGACGCCACTTTGGGAGCTGGAGCCAAAGAGGCGTATGTGGTGGACGAGCCCATAGCCTCAGCTCTAGGAGCTGGTCTACCTATACAGGATCCCAGGGGCAGCATGGTTCTGGATATAGGGGGTGGAACCAGCGAGGTTGCGGTCCTATCTCTGGGAGGAATAGTGGTAAACAACTCTCTCAGAGCAGCTGGAGACGATATGGACGAAGCTATAATAGCCATGCTTCGCCAGAAACACGCTATATTGATAGGCGAGACTACGGCGGAGAACATAAAGATAAACATAGGATCCGCCATACCCCTTGACGATGAGGTTGAGGTAGAGGTTAAAGGCAGGGACCTGGCGGACGGGCTCCCTAAGGTTACAACTGTGTCCTCTGTTGAGATAAGAGAGGCCCTTGACCCACTCATATCAAGGGTCGAGGACATGGTAAAAGTGGCATTGGAACAGACTCCACCGGAACTTTCGAAGGATATAGTGGATCAGGGCATAGTCCTTACCGGCGGAGTCTGCCAGATAAAGGGGCTCCCTTTTCGATTGTCCAGGTCTCTAAACGCCCCGGTGATCCTAGCCGAAGATCCGCTCCATTCAGTTGCTAACGGTGTTGGCAAAATACTCGAGGACTTAAGCGCCATGAGAAAGGTCCTGATGTCGGTTGAAAAGGGAAGCCGATAACTCCCATCAAAAAGGCGGAGATCATGGAGAATCGGCAACCTCAGATAATATCCGGGTTATGCGCTTTTGCTCTAGGTCTGCTACTGACCTTGAGCACAGGAAGTGCGGCTGTGTCCAAGGTGATGGGGTGGCTCGGAACGGGACTTGATCTAGTGGAAAAACCTGCGGTATCCCTTAGAGAACTGTATTTGGAGGCAAGGGGATGGGTTAGGGAGCGAGAAGAGCTTCTGTCTCGGCTGGACATGTTAGAGAGTGAGAACGATAGTCTCTTTTTGGCACTGCATATGAAGGAGGCCATCGATCTAAGGGAGTCCATTATGTCCTCTTGCATCGACTCCATGGCCGATCTTCGTCTGCCTCTGTCGTGGTGGGACGCGATAAGGATCGATAGGGGAGGTATTGATGGTGTATCACCGGGCGATCCCGTTCTTCAGGACGGATTCCTCATAGGAAGGATCTCATCTGTGGAGACATCCCGGTCCTGGGTTACTCTCATCAGTTCCTCCAGCGAGATGATCCCGGTTGTGATCAGGGAGACGCGAGACGTGGGGGTCGTGGTCGGGGACGGGCTAGGCGGTCTGTGGCTTAGATATGTCTCCGACGGAAGCCAGATAAAAGAGGGGATGATGCTGGATACGGCACTCATCGGGGAATCCATCCCAGCCGGAATACCTGTAGGATCTCTCTTAGGGGAGACTCAAAACGACGATAGTGGAATCCTAGAGTATAAGGTACTTCCAGGCGGAGCTCTCTCTAGGATATACGGGGTAAGGATTTTTCGCCGAGGAAGTGACAAATAGGATGCTGATATTTTTTTTGTTCCTTCAAAACTTCTTCCAGGTTGCTTTCTCTGGGTGGGCGTTGGCACCTGACCTCTTTTTTCTCTCTGTGATATCCAAAGGCGTCACCGATGAGAGACACTTCGACAGATACCTCTGGGGGGCCTTTCTCGGCGGACTTTTTCTAGACCTAAGATGGACCGGTATACCGGGTTTTTCCGCATCCCTTTACAGCGCGTTGTTTTTGATCTTCAGGCTCATCTGGGTCACCATACCTAAAGAGGGACGGGTCCCCGCGTTATTTCTGGGTTTTTCATCGGCGATGATAGGGATTTCGGCGATGTTGCGTCTATTGCTGTTTTACAGCGGCAGACCAACTATAGTTCCTGGTGTGATGGTCTTCTTTTTTCTGACTTTTTTCTCGTTGTTGTTCTCTTGGGCGTATTACGTTAGTTTTTATAGAGGTCAAGATGTTTGATAGTAGATCTATATCCGATAGCAGACTGAGGTTTGTGAGGTTTATATTCTGTGGATCTATGTTGATTTTGCTGTCCGCACTATGCCATTTTCAGGTTTTTCAATCCGATAGATATGTCCAGCTGGCTACGTCCAATAAGCTCAGGGTCATGAGGGTGCCTCCTGTTAGGGGAGAGATATACGACACCAACATGGTCCCTCTGGCCACAAACATCCTTACCTTTGATATCGTTGGCTATCCACTGAATCTCAAAAAGGACGGGGTGTTGACCGATCTCTCCTCCCTGTTGAGACGCCACGGGATACCTCTATCCGAATTAGACCTGGAGAACCGGATAAAGAGCCAGTATGTCGCTCCTTATCGCTCCGTCGTGTTGCTTAAAAATCTAACATTGGCCCAGATGACCGACCTCACCTCCGATAGGGATTTCCCCTCTCAGGTCTCTCATTTGCCGGTGTGGAGGAGGATCTATCCTGTGGGGTCCCTCCTCTGTCATTCCCTTGGCTACGTCGGAGAGATATCCGATAAAGAACTCCAGGCTATGGGAGAGGGGGGAGCCATGTCCCGGTACGTCGGAGGAGACGTCATAGGAAAGGGTGGGGTCGAGCGATTTTACGAGGACCGTTTACAGGGATTCCCCGGTTTTCAGGTTATAGAGGTGGACGCCAGGGGACGCTTTGTTAGATCCATATCTGGGCGAAAACCGGTTCCAGGGGAAGACCTAGTACTGACGATCGATCTTGGGGCTCAGCGACTGGCGGCGGAGCTCATGTCGGATAAAAAGGGTTCGATTATAGCCATGGAGGTAGACACAGGAGAGATAAAGATACTCTTCTCCAGCCCTACTTTTGACGTAAACCCTCTTTCCTGGGGGGTCGATGGGAAGGAATGGCATGAGCTGATATCCGACAAGGATAGACCAATGATCAACAGGGCTATAGCTGGACTCTACGCACCTGGCTCGGTTTACAAGAGCGTCATTGCCTACGCTGCCCTTGCAGAGGGTGTCGTCACGCCTAAGACGACCATCTACTGTTCTGGTAGCTACGAGCTAGGTAACCAGATATTCAGGTGTCACAGGAGATGGGGGCATGGACATGAGAATATAGTAGATGCTCTTAGGGACTCCTGTGACGTGTATTTTTATGAGGTCGGTCAGAAGGTCGGCATAGATAACCTGATAAAATGGGGTAAGGTCTTCGGCATAGGGGAGCTTACAGGTATAGACCTTCCCGGAGAGCTCTCTGGAACCGCGGCAGGAAGGGAATGGAAGGAGAAAAAATTTGGCGAGAGATGGTACAAAGGTGACACGGTCAACTACTCTATAGGGCAAGGATTCTTGCTGATGACGCCCATACAGATTCTGAGGCAGTTCGGCGTGGTGGCGTCGGGCAAGATAGTTCGGCCCCATCTGTTGAAGGGAACCTCCGAAAAAGCCGTAACGGTTGGACTGGACCCTAAGATACTCCAGGTCATACAAAAAGGCATGGATGCGGTGGTCTCGTCCGGAGGAACTGGAAGAAGAGCAGGCGCTTTTGGCGTGTCAATAGCTGGAAAAACCAGCACTGTTCAGAACTCTCATGGCGATGACCATGCGGTCTTTGCGGGCTATGCTCCAGCGGACAACCCCAGATACGTTGCGGTAGCTTACATAGAGGGAGGGCTCCACGGCAGTACCGCTGCTGCTCCTCTGGTTGGTGAGCTCCTTGCCTATTTGGTAAAACACGACAAGGGAGGTAACGACCTTGACCAATAGCCTCAACAGGACCGTTTCCTTGAAGGGCAACGGAAACGGTCTTAGGCTTATAATCCCGGAGGGGATAGACGTCGATGTAGCAGTAAAAGAGGCCCGATCTATAATCCTGGAGGCATCTTCCATGATATCTCAGATGGAAGTGGTCGTCGATATCGGGGGTAGATCTTTGACCGAATCGGATCTGATCTATTTCCTGGAGAACCTCGTGTGGTCTAGTGCGCTTAAAGTATCGCACTGGAGGACCGACGACATACTCTCAAGGGATCTGCTCTCAAGATCTGGAATTAACCTAGGAGAAGCGCATGTGGGACGGTCCAATCTGGGATACGATACCTTAGTTATCCATAGGTCCCTCCGCTCTGGGCAGATAATCTCCCATCCAGGAGACGTCTTGGTTTTGGGCAATGTCCACGATGGATCCGAGGTCGTGGCCAATGGGAACGTGTGTGTCTTCGGTCGCCTATCCGGAGTAGTCCATGCCGGATCGGACGGAGACGACGGACGTTTTATAACAGCGGATAACTTTAATGCCAGACAGATCAGGATAGGAAGCAAGGTAAGCAACGACGTCGATCTATCGGATCATCCATGGTGGGGGCGGCCCGTCATAGTATCCGTGGAGCGAGGGGCTTTTCAGATAACGGAGAGAAAATGACTGTGTATTTTAAATTTGATAGGGGATGTGGCTTGTGGATGCAAGGGTTATAGTTGTTACCTCCGGCAAGGGTGGGGTGGGAAAGACTACCACCACTGCCAACGTATCTATGGCACTGGCCAAGAGGGGATACAAGGTTGTTGCCGTCGATGCCGACATAGGTTTGAGAAATTTGGACGTGATATTGGGATTGGAGAACAGGATTCTTTACAATTTAGTCGACGTGGTGGAGGGGACCTGTTCTCTCCGGCAGGCTATGGTTAAGGACAAAAGGGTCGAGGGGCTTTATATGCTTCCCGCTGCCCAGACCAGGACAAAGGATTCGGTCCTACCGGAGCAGATGAAGCAGTTGTGTGATGAGCTAAAAAAAGACTTTGATTTCGTGGTTCTTGATAGCCCTGCTGGCATAGAGGGCGGCTTCCAAAACGCGGCAGCGGGGGCTAGAGAGGCCCTCGTAGTGACCACTCCAGACGTCTCAGCGGTGAGGGACGCCGATCGTATAATAGGCATGCTGGAATCGCTCGGGAAAATGCCGATAAAGCTGATAGTAAACAGGATAAGGCCTCAGATGGTCCAAAAGGGAGACATGCTTTCCGTCAGCGACGTCTTAGATATCCTGGCTGTTGATCTTGCTGGCGTCGTGCCTGAGGACGAATCAGTGGTCACATCCTCCAACAGAGGAGAGCCTCTGACATTAGGGGATGAGTCCCCTGCGGCCAAGGCCTTTGCCAATATAGCCGGGAGGATCGTAGGCGAGGAAATCCCATTCATGGACGTGGACCATCTTCCCAAGGGGGGAATCCTCGAGGGTTTCAGGAAGCTGTTCCTGAGAAAGTAGCGGTATTGGCATGACTTTCTTGGAAAGCATATTCGGCAGGAAGACGTCGCAGTCCGTAGCCAAAGAGAGACTCCAACTGGTGTTAATTCACGATCGGTCTGACATCTCCCCTGAGGTGATGGAGAGGCTGAGGCGGGATCTCATTTCAGTTATATCGTCCTACATGGACGTCGATACGGATAATATCGAGATGGATTTCGACAGAGAGGGTAAAAAGGTGGCCCTGGTCGCGAACATACCTGTCACAAGCATCAGGAGGGGCCAAAGAGGCGAGGAAAATGTCTGATGGCAGAGTTTCGCCCCTGAGCGTGCTTCGCTCCATTGACCTTCCACTGATCTTTGCGGTTTTGGCCCTGACGATGATAGGTATCACCTCCATATACAGCGCCGCATCTGGAGTGAACGTGAGCGGTCTCGCCCTCGCCCGTCGCCAGCTGATCTGGGGCGGGCTTTCCGTTTTTCTCTCCGTTTTGACCGTCAAGATAGGGTATAAGTCGATTCTGAGATGGGGGTACGTCTACTACGGTGTATTGCTATTTTGCCTGCTGTTCGTGATGGTTCAGGGAGAAACGGCGAAGGGAGCCCTACGTTGGCTCTCTGTAGGGCCGGTGAGGATTCAGCCTTCGGAGTTCGGGAAGATCGTCCTCGCTATAGCCATGGCTAAATTTATGGCATACAGGGACATGTCTAACTTCACCGAATTCGCCAAGATATGGGCTCTTGGAGGGGCTTCCGCAGTTCTCATAATGATTCAGCCGGATTTGGGCACGTCTTTAGTGTATCTCACCATTATATTTGTCTCCTTAGTTGTGGGAGGGGCCAGAAAAAGACATCTCGTGGGACTGATAGGTCTTGGGTTATCGCTCTTGCCCTTCGCTTGGCATGGGCTCAAAGCCTACCAGAAACAGAGGATAATGGTGTTTATCAACCCGGAAATGGACCCTCTGGGAGCCGGGTATAACGTCATACAGTCGCGAATAGCGGTTGGATCAGGATCCCTGTGGGGTAAGGGGTTTTTAAACGGGACTCAGAGTAAACTTAAATTTTTGCCCGAGCCTCATACCGATTTTATATTCAGCGTGTTCTCTGAGGAGTGGGGATTTTTAGGGGCTCTCGTCGTCTTAGGACTCTTTACCTTTATGCTGTGGCGGATGATCTCCATAGCGGTAAGGATCAAGGACCGTCAGGGTAAGGTCATGGTAGGTGCTTTGTCAGGTTGGCTTTGGTTTCAAATCGTAGAATCAGTTGGCATGAGCATAGGTATTCTTCCGGTCACAGGTGCCCCTCTGCCCTTTTTGAGCTACGGAGGTAGTGCTCTGGTGTCGGTGTTCGTGGCTGTGGGTTTGATAATAAGCGTTGGGCTGTCCGATGAAGAAGAGAGAGTAGAATACGAAAAATGAACTGTAAATGATGGGAGTTAGCCTTATGGTATTTAAAGAATGGAACGATCCTAATTGGGATGCTATGGCCTCGGTCAGTCGACCCTCGAGGTACGCCGGAGGCGAGTGGGGAAACACGTCTCCTAAGGACGATGCTTCCCTCAGGATGTGCCTTTGTTTCCCCGACGTCTACGAAGTTGGGATGAGTTATCTGGGTTTTCAACTCCTATACGGAATGATAAAAGCTATCGACGGTATCGATGTGGAACGGTCTTACTGTCCCTGGATCGACATGGAAAAGGAATTAAGGGATAGAAGATTAGCTCTTGGGTCCTTGGAGAGCTCTCGAGCCCTCTCCGCCTTTGACGTTGTCGGGTTTACCCTTCAGTACGAGCTATCCTTCACCAATATTCTAACTATGTTGGATCTAGGGGGCATCCCCTTAAAAGCTCAAGACAGAGGTAGGGAGCACCCTATAGTCGTAGCCGGTGGCCCTGGATCCCTTTCCCCTGAGCCAATATCGGATTTTGTCGACCTCTTCTGTCTTGGAGATGGCGAAGCGATGCTTCCTCAGCTTCTCAGGCTGCTTTCCGACACCAAGGGGATGGACAGAGTTGAAAGGCTCAAGCTGGCATCCAGTTTGCCCGGTGTGTATGCACCGTCCCTTTTGATCTGGAACTTCTCCGATAGAGGGGCCGTATTTTCAGGAGCGGAGGGGCCTTTTAGGCGGGTGATCTCCCACGATATGGACTCTATATGCCCTGACTCAGCCATAATTCCATCCTCCAGCATCCTTCACGATCGCATCGCAGTGGAGCTTTTCAGGGGATGTTCCAGGGGCTGTCGTTTTTGTCAAGCAGGTATGATATACAGGCCCGTTAGAGAGAGATCCCAAGATAAAATAGTGGAGACCGTTACCAATCTGGCCTTATCCACCGGATGGGATGAGGTTAGCCTAGTATCTCTTGCCAGCTGCGATTATCCTAACATAGAGAGCACCATAATGGCCTTAAAACCCATAATGGAGGAGAGGGGGATGAAGCTGAGCCTTCCCAGCCTCCGGATGGACAATTTCTCCCTATCGCTGGCTGCTGGCCTTGATGTTATGAAAAAGAGCGGTCTTACCCTTGCCCCTGAAGGCGGAAGTCAGAGGATCAGGGACGTGATCAACAAAGGGGTCTCGGACCACGATATCGACGAAAGCTTGAAATCGGCCTTTCAGCACGGATGGAACAGGATAAAACTTTATTTCATGATGGGGCTTCCTACCGAGACGGAGGAGGACCTTGGTGGTATTTTGGAGATAGCGGAGAGAGCCGTCTCCATCGGGAGGTCTCTTAACAGGAGGGCCGACATAAACGTATCGGTTGCTGGGTTCGTGCCAAAGCCACATACTCCGTTTCAGTGGGAGCCTCAGGACATTATGGAGAGCTTCCGTGAGAAGGGAAGGTGGCTCAAGGGCAGGGTCAAAAACAAAAAGATCTCTTTGAAATATCATGAGCCAACCCAGTCTTTTCTCGAGGGAGTTATGGCTAGAGGAGATCGCCGGCTGGGAAAAGCCATAGAGAGAGCCTGGGAGAGAGGAGCTCGGTTTGACGGATGGTCCGAGACCTTTAACCTATCCATCTGGCTTGAAGCCTTCTCCGATGTCGGTATAGACCCGTCCTGGTATGCCAACAGGGAAAGGCCGAGAGATGAGGGCTTCCCGTGGGATCACATCGACTGTGGGGTCTCCAGGGAGTTTCTCTGGAGAGAGAGGGAGAGATCCCGCAGGGCGATTTTAACCCCCGACTGTAGGGGAGGAGTCTGTTCCGGCTGTGGCTGGCAGTCCCAAGGTTGTAGCTGGTCTAGAGGAGATGCGTCAAATGGCTAGGGTCAGGATGCTTTTCTCTAAAAGAGGCCCCTTTTGTTTTATTCGCCATGTGGATCTTCCTCAGATATTCTCGAGATCCGCCAGAAGGGCTGACCTGGAGATAGAGCAGACAGAGGGGTTTTCTCCTCATCCTAAAATATCTCTCGGCCCTGCGCTTCCCGTCGGGGTAGTTGCCTGCGCCGAACCTGGGGAAATATGGTTCTCCAGGTGGCAGGAAGAATACCTCTTGAGGTTTAATTCCTTCCTGCCCGACGGCCTGTCCATATCCGCGGCGGAGGAGGTAGACGGAAAGGCTCTGAACAAACTATGTGAGGCGGCGGAATACGTCCTACGGCCACAGGATCCCGCGAAGCTGGACTGTATAGTGATGTCTCTGGATTCAGGGGGACTTCTGGAAGGATCCGTCTATCGTTGGAGCGTCGATTCAGGTCTGCTAAACCTCGTTATGGGGGATCCGTCGCAGAACGGGCCTGGGAAGATAGTGAAGGCCCTATCCGAAAAAGGTGTTATAGGGGGATGGACCGATGTCAGGATGGCTAGGCTCTCCGTTGGGTTATGGGACGAGGCTTCGAGATCGGTTAAGCCTTTGGTCTCCCTTACCTCCGGCCCTAAGTAAAGGGTAGGTGTTATATTTTGTCCTCAAACGACAAAGACGTAAGGATATTGGCTAACACCCTGGATCCAGAGGAGATGAGGGTGGCTATAGTAGAGAGTGAGAGGCTGAGGGAGCTTTTCATCGAGCGAATGTGGGAGAGGCAAAAAAGCGGCGAGATATACAAAGCCAGGGTGGAGAGCGTCCTACCAGGCATGAACGCCTCCTTCGTTAATTTAGGTGATGGCAGAAATGCCTTTTTATACCTGAACGACGCCAGAGGACACGACCTAAAACCAGGTGGCGATGTCGTCGTTCAGGTCACAAAGACTGCCAGGAAGAATAAGGGTGCTAGGGTTACCACTAGGTTGTCCCTTCCTGGAAGATATCTCGTATTGGTACCAGGGGCACTGGACGTTGGCGTGTCCAAGAGAATAGAAAGGGACGAGGAAAGGTCCAGGCTTAGGTCCATAGCGAGAGAGATGGCTAAGAGAGAATCTGTCGGGGTCATCGTCAGAACTGCCGCAGAGGGGGCGGACCCAGACGTATTGGAATCGGACTTCGCTTCTTTGCTTAACCTGTGGAACGAGATAGAGAAAAACTCCAAAAAACAGGTTTCCCCTTGCCTACTGTACAGGGACCTGGGACTGACTGGGAGGGTTCTGAGGGACGAGTTCTCCGAGAGGGTCTTTGAGATAGTAGCGGATAACGATGAAGAGTTCTGTCGGGTGGAGGAATGGCTTCAGCGATACTCCGGTGGTATAAACTGCCCTATCTCTGTACATCGCGGAAATACGCCTCTTTTTGAGCTTTACGGTCTGGAAAAGGAGATAGAATCGGCTCTAGACCAGAAGGTCTGGCTTAAATCTGGGGCATACCTGGTGATAGAGCAGACCGAGGCGTTGACAGTCATCGACGTAAACACCGGGAAATTTGTCGGTAGCTCCGACCTCAGAAACACCGTCTTTCGCACCAATCTCGAGGCTGCTGAGGAAATTGCCTGGCAGCTCAGATTGAGGGCTATCGGCGGCATAGTGGTAGTTGACTTTATAGATATGGATCACGAGGAGGACAGAAAAGCCCTCACCGAAAGAATGGAGGAGCTATTCGCCAACGACCGTTGTAGGACAAAAGTCTTCGGCGTCACCCACCTAGGATTGGTGGAGATAACCAGAAAAAGGGCCAGGGCGGATATTCGGTCCATACTGACCAGAAGTTGCCCCTTCTGTGGGACCCCCTCGAGGGTTCTCAGGGAGGACTCTGTCTCGGTGATAATTAAGAGGTTTATCAGGAAGGTGTTTAACTCCAGTAAATCCGAGGCCATCATGTTGGAGCTTAACTCAAAGATGGCTGAATATATTTACGAAACCTATATCTCGCAATGGCAGGATCTTTTCGACAGACATATCGCTCTGAAATCATCCGACTCTATCGGATGGGACAAGTTCAGGCTGGATTTTCAGGGTACAAAAGAATCTCTGGAGAGACGGGTTGACCAGCTTAGCAAGGAGGGGTTTGTTGTTTATAGCGCGACTTAAGCTCAAAAACTTTAAAAGCTTCGGCGGATCCCACGACCTGCCCCTTTCGCCGGGATTTACCGCCATAGTGGGCCCAAACGGAAGCGGTAAAAGCAACATCTTGGATGGGCTGAGGTGGGGATTGGGGGATAGCAACGGTTCAAGGTTGAGGATAACCAAACAATCGGACCTGCTCTTTCAGGGAACAGCCCTCCTTAGGTCAGCTAAATCGGCGGAGGTCATGCTGGAGTTTGCCGAAGGCGACGTGAGGACCGTCGTCAAGAGAAGGTTCTCCGACGAGACCGGAGCCGTCACCTACGTTGATGGACTGAAATGTCGCGTTCAGGATCTCCAGGACGTCAAACATGGATGGCATCTTGACGGGGACAGGTTTGCCTTCATCGGGCAGGGTGACGTCACCGACGCCGTGAGTCAAAGGCCTATGGACAGACGCACCCACCTTGAGGAGCTCTTCGGAATAAACATATACAGGAAGAAGAGGGACGAGGCTTTGTCCAAAATTTCCTCTGCGGAGCAGGAACTGGATCGACTCTACTCCCTCATGGCGGAGCTCGAATCTCGGCGTAGACAGATAGCCCCTATGGTAGAGATCGCCCTTAGAGCCGTGGCCATCGAGAAGGATCTGGACGAAACCAGGTCCCGTTGGTATCACCTGAAGCGTAGATCCGCAGAGGACGGAGTTTTGGATCTTAAACGCAAGGTAGACGGTTGTCGCAGAGACATGGAATATCGACTCAGCTGGAAGGTAATATGGGAGCAAAGCCTGGCTAACGTCAAGGACGGGGCTAGGTCGGTAGAGCTGAGAAGGATCGAGGCGAGACAGGCCTTGGCCGAGATAGAGAGGGATCTTGAGGGGCTTAAAAGACAGGCCTTCGAGATAGAGACCTCGCTCAGGCTTGAGGGGGAACGTCTCTCCTTTACCGAGACCTCCGTTGCGTCCCTTCAATCGAACATAGATGATCTAGAACAGAGGCTTAAGGAACTGGGTAAAGAAGACAAAGATGCCTTCTCAAAGGTCACCGAAATACGCCTCGAGATAGAGGATCTTGAGGCTCGTCACGAGGCCCTTCTGGATGAGATAAAATCCAAGGAGGAGGAGCGGCTAAACTGTCTTCAGCGCCAGGGAGACATTCAGTCTGCCATAGAGAGAGGCAGAGCCGCCCAAAAAGCCCTCCTGTCCGGCGAGGAAGAGCGGGGGGCCCTTATTAAAAAACTGCACAAAGACGCCAACGTCTTAAAGACGGATATAGCTAGGGCGACCGCAGAGGAAAGGGTCCTTCGTGACTCGTTGGACGTGGCTGAGATCGAAAGAAGGGGCGCTGAGGACAGATGTAAATCGATAGCCACGAAAATTCAGCCTCTTAGGAAGGAGATCTACCGAAAGGAGGCCGAGTTGGACGGTCTTTACTCGTCTGCCTCCGGTGAAAGCTATCCTAAGCCGGTCAGTCACCTTCTTGCAGCCTCTGATCTTGGGAAAATGGCGTTTCGTCCCACACCTGTGGTTGAGGCTTTTCAATGTCCTGGCAACCTAGCTGTGGCGGTGGAGGCCGCCTTAGGTGGCAGACAGTTTTGGCTATTGGCCCAATCCCTTTCCGATGCCCAGGAGGGAATAGAGGAGCTGAAGAGGACAAAATCGGGGAGGGTCACGTATCTTACCCTCGACAGAGTTAGGCCAAGAAAGCCCAAGGATGGCGTAGTCCTCCCTCAAAAAGGTGTGATCGGCTGGGCACTCGATCTCCTATCCGTTCAGGACATTTGGCGTCCCGCTATGGAACACCTTATAGGGGATCTTCTGATAGTGGAAAGTTATTCTGTGGGCTCCTCCATGGTCTCGGGAGGCTACTCTATGCCCATAGTGACCCTGGACGGCGAGGTGTTCGCCCCCTCTGGCACGGTGAGTGGCGGAGCTAGCCACAGAGCTGGTGGGGTAATACAGGCCAGAGCCAGACAGAAAGAGGTCGAGGAAGACCTTAAAAGGCTAAAAAAAGAGCTTCTCTCTCTGGAGGATTCGCTGAAAAAATCGGAGGCTCAGGAATCTGAGCGAGCTGGCGTGGTCCAATCTCTGTCGTCCCAGTTTCAGCTTGTCGAAAAGGAAAGGCTCCGAGGGGAAAAGGCCCTCTCGGACCTGGAGAGGGATATAGATGTGCTGTTGGCCGAAAACAAAGCGGTGGAGGACAGGGGCAAAAAGCTAAAAGACGAGCTGGCTTCCTACGAGAAAGCCATGTTGGAGGAGGAGCGCAGGCTTGCCGATATGGCGATCCCAGAGGATCACGATATCCGTGACCGGCTGTCTCAGCTGAAACCTCAACTCCTGCTCTGGGAGGAGAGATCCAAAGCCTCTCGAGAGCGTCTTAACGCCGCGGAAAAAGATCGGGAGGGGAAAAGGGTAGAGCTCTCCTCATCCCTCAACGCTCTTCTATCCCTCAAGGACAGAAAAGACCGACAAGCTCTGGCTCTGGTCGACATCAAGGACAAAATCGTATTGACCGAGGAGAAAAGATCTTGCAGTCTTTCAGTTTTGGACGATATGGAACAGGGAAACGCCAGGATAAACAGGGCTCTCGAGAGGTGTTCCACGAGGTTTTCCATGGCCTGTGACCGCCTTGATGAAGGTGAAAAAACCCTTTCCTGGCTGGAGCAGAAGCTAGACAGAGAGAGGTCACGACTCGACGATATTATCTCTTCATGGGATCATAGATATCCCTATCCCGGGTCCAGCTTCGATTATCCCAGACCCCTTGAGGACGAGGAAAGGCGGCTCAAGCATCTTGAGGCCTCGTTGGCCGATATCGGGGATTTTGACAGAGGGTCGGTTTCAGAAAACCAGTCATTGGAGGAACGGATCGGTTACTACAGCGACCAGACCAAGGACGTCTCCTCAGGGGTGGATGAGTTACGATCTCTGGTTGAGGATACTGACCGTCAGGCTGGATCGGTGTTCGGAGAGGCTCTGGACAGGATAGACAAGAGATTTAACGGCCTCTTCCAGCGTCTTTTTGGCGGTGGAGAGGCCCATCTGAGGTTACAGGGGGAGGGAGGACTCTGGGATTCGGGCGTTGAGATAGTTGCTCGTCCCCCCGGCAAGGTGTCGGCCTATCTGGCCCAGCTCTCCGGCGGTGAGCAGACTCTGACCGCCCTATCCCTCCTTTTCGCTTCCATGGAGGTCGCTCAGGTTCCCCTCGCTGTCTTGGATGAGGTCGACGCGGCTTTAGACGAGGTTAACCTCAGCAGGTTTGCCGAGATAGTCTCCGATTATTCATCGTCCCTTCAGATAATCGCCATGACCCATCGTAGACAGACCATGGAGAGAGCCGACGTGATGTATGGGGTTACCATGTCCGAGCCAGGTCTGTCCCAGGTCGTGGGCGTAAAGCTGGAGGACTGGAGATGATCCTGGACAGGTCCCTGGACGAGCTCAAGGGATTGAACATAAAGCTCATTCAGCCCGTTCAGGGCTTTAGGGTTAACGTCGACACCGTCCTTCTGGCGGGATTCTCCAAGATCCGTAGGGGAGAGAGGGTGTGCGAGCTTGGCTGTGCTCACGGAGCTGTATCGCTAATTCTGGCCGGAAGAGGCGATGTCTCTGTGACAGGGCTGGACATCCAGGTCGACCTTATCGACATAGCTAAAGATAACGCCTCAATCAATGGATTATCCGACAGAGTCTCGTTTTGCCATCTCGATCTCAGGGATGTCCGCGATTTTCTCCCCCCTCAGTCCTTCGATGTGGTGGTATCCAACCCTCCCTACGGTGACCCCAAGAGGCACAGGATGGGGATCAGGGAGGAAGAATGTCTTGCCAGGCACGGTGTGACCTGCTCACTGGAGGATATCGGAAGATCCTGCAGCTATCTTCTGAGACACGGGGGCCGTGCCTACACGGTTTTCACCTCGGAGAGAATGGTGGGGCTTTTGGAGGCGATGAGGGATTTTAACGTCGAACCTAAGGTGATACTCCCGGTATACCCAAACAGCAGCAAAGATAGCTCTGTTTTTCTGATGAAATCCATCAGGGGAGCGTCCCCTGGCCTGAGGATTCTTCCCCCTCTCTATATAGGGGATGACGATGGAAAGGCCACCGAAGATCTTCTATCATACTATACCGTGGAGGGATGCCCATGCCCCTGATAATAGTGCCCACCCCTGTGGGAAATCTATCGGATATGACCATCAGGGGACTTGAGGAGCTCAAAAAAGCCGACTTCATCGCTTGTGAGGACACCAGACATACGGGCATTCTTCTTAAAAAATACGGAATATCCGCAAAACTGCTGTCATATCACGAGCACAACGAGAAGTCCAGGTCCGACGAGATAATGTCCTACCTTGTTCAGGGCATGACAGTGGCCCTGGTCTCGGACGCGGGAACTCCAGGTGTCTCCGATCCAGGGTACGAGGTGATAAAGAGGGCTATAGACGAGGGTCATGAACTTGACGTTCTCCCAGGGGCGACCGCGGTTATACCGGCGTTGTTGCTGTCGGGGCTTTCTCCTCAGCCTTTTACGTTTTTCGGCTTTCTTCCAGACAAAAAAGGAGAGCGGGAACAGCTCCTGGAGGATTTGAAGTCCATTCCATGGACGATCGCTTTTTACGTATCTCCCCACAAGGTCCTGCGCCACCTTACCTCCATGCTGGAAAGATTGGGGGACAGAAGGGTCGCCCTCGTCAGGGAGATAAGCAAAATACACCAACAGGTACTGAGAGGGACTATCTCCACGTTGCTGAATGTGGTCGATGAAGGGCTGAAAGGCGAGATGGTCCTGGTGGTAGAGGGGGGGGCGCCTTACGAAACAGTGGAGCTATGGGAGGAACAGGCCCAGAAACTCCTGGATGCAGGGCTTTCAAACAGGGACATAGTCTCGGCCCTCAACGCTCTAGGTGTGCCAAAAAACGCCTCGAAAAAATGGTTACTAGAACGAAAACAGAACAGCGCAGAACAACAGGAGGTATAAATTATGGCTGATAAAAAAAGTTTTTATATAACAACCCCAATATATTATGTTAACGATGTTCCCCATATCGGGCACGCCTACACCACTATAGGCGCGGACGTCATGGCCAGGTACAAGAGAATGACAGGGCACGATGTCCATTTTCTGACTGGGACCGACGAGCATGGCCAGAAGATATACGAAAGCGCCTCGGCAAAGGGTATGACCGCGCAGGAACTAACCGACGTCATGGCCGATAACTTCAAGCGGTTGCTACCGGTCCTGAATATCTCGAACACCGATTTCATAAGGACCACCGAAAAAAGGCACGAAAAGGTGGTCCAATCCATCTTTACAAAGCTGCTTGAAAAAGGGGATATCTACAAAGACACCTATAAAGGGCTCTACTGCGTCCCCTGCGAGACCTACGTGCCGGAGAGCAGCATAGCCGAGGGATCTACCTGCCCCGACTGTGGCCGTCCTCTTGTGGAGATGGAGGAGGAGAGCTATTTCTTCCGCACCTCTAAGTACGCCGACAAGCTTTTGGAATACTACGAGTCCAACCTGAAGGCCATAATGCCTAGAACTCGCTACAACGAGATCGTCAGTTTCATCAAAAGTGGCCTGAGGGACCAGTCTGTGTCCAGAACGTCCATATCATGGGGCATACCGGTTCCAGGGGACGAAAAACACGTGATCTACGTGTGGTTTGACGCTCTAATAAACTACCTTACCGCCTGCGGTTACGACACGGACCAGGAGATGATGGACAAATACTGGCCCAACGTTCACCATCTGATGGCCAAGGACATAATCCGGTTTCACTGCGTTATATGGCCCACCATGATCATGGCTCTAGGGCTTAACCCTCCTGTCAGGGTATTCTCCCACGGTTGGTGGACCATGGAGGGGGAGAAGATGTCGAAGTCCAAGGGTAACGTGGTCGACCCCTTCGAGATGGTCGATCTGTACGGCGTCGATGCCTTCCGCTACTTCCTGCTCAGACAGGTCCCCTTCGGAACCGACGGTGATTTCTCCGAGGCTGCCATGGTTCAGAGGATCAACTCCGACTTAGCCAACGACCTTGGCAACCTGCTCAGCAGGACCGTTTCGATGGTCATAAAATACAGAGACGGGGTAGTCCCATCCCCCTCTAGCTTAGCACCGTTGGACCTGGAACTGTCAGAGGTCGCTAGGGCTTCTGTGGATATCTACTCTGAGAAGATGGATGACTTTGCCTTTGACGAGGCCCTTAAAGCCACCTGGAGCATAATAAGCAGGGCCAACAAATACATAGACGAGACCATGCCCTGGAAGCTAGGCAACGATGGCGAGAAGGACAGGCTGGACGCCGTATTGTGGGGGCTTGTGGAGGCTCTTAAGCTGGCCTCTATGATGATATCACCCTTTATGCCTGAGACCGGCCACGCGGTATGGTCCCAGATAGGCTTCTGTGGGGACCCGGCCAACCTCAACTGGGAACACTACAAGTGGGGCGAGCCTACTGCCGGAATGATGAAGGTTCACAGGACCAAAGACGTCCTCTTTCCCAGGATAGACATGGACCAGTGGGCCGAGGAGAAAAAGGCCAGAGACCTTGCGAAGGGGAAAGTCGTCGATCCCGGCGAGCACGAACCTCAGATCGGCATAGAGGACTTCTCTAAGATAGAGCTCAGGGTCGGTCAGATAGCCAAGGTCGAGGATGTCCCCAGGGCGAAGAGGCTCTATAAGCTCGAGGTCGATCTGGGATACGAGAAGAGGACCATCGTCTCCAGTATCAAGAGCGAATTCACCCCGGAGGAACTTTTGGGCCATAAAATAGTGGTGGTGGTCAACCTGAAGCCGGTGAAGATGTGCGGCGTTCAGAGCGATGGAATGCTTTTGGCCGCCTCAATGCCCGGTCACGAGGGTCTCTCCCTGCTGGCCCCCGTAGAGGACATCCCTCTTGGCAGCAGAGTTCACTGATCCATGACGCCCTACATAGACGGACACTGCCATCTCAACTCCCCCGAGCTAAGGGACGAAGTCGAACGTCACGTCTCCGAGGCGGTCTCGGCGGGAGTTCAACGGATGTTGGTCGTAGGGAGCGACGAGGAGACCAGCAGGGAGGCTGTCGATATGGCAGCCCGTTTTTCCCAAATGGGAGTTCGGGCCGCAATAGGAATACATCCCCATGAGGCAGGTCGATACGAGGGTGGCGTCACCGCTGAAATTGCTTCGATGGCGGAGTCCAAGGAGACCTTCGCCATAGGCGAGATCGGGCTGGATTACCACTACGACCTTTCTCCCAGGTCGATTCAGGCCAAGGTCATGGTGGCTCAGATCGAGTTGGCCAGGGACATGAATCTACCTGTGGTGTTTCACGTCAGGGAGGCCTTCCCCGACTTTTTCTCAATCTTGAACGACCATCCTTTAGGTGACGCCGGAGGCGTTGTACACTGCTTTTCCGGCTCCTGGGACGAGGCGAGGATGTGTCTGGATATGGGGCTTTATCTGGGCTTTGGGGGAATGATAACCTTTAAAAAGGCCCAGGAGGTTCGGGACTGTCTGGCTTCTTCTCCCGTCGATAGGATAATTTTGGAGACGGACTCTCCTTGGCTTGCCCCTGTCCCTTACAGAGGTAAGACCAACACCCCGTCTCTGATGCCCCTGATATATAAGGGTGCGTCGGAGGTCACGGGAAGGAGCCTGGCCTCCCTCGCTCAGTCGGTATGGGAAAACGGCAAAAGGCTGTATCGTTGGGGGGCTCAGGATGTTTGAGTTTCGCCTTCAGGCGGTGTGTCCCGAGACTGGGGCCAGGGCAGGAGAGCTTGTCACCCCCCACGGAGTGATAGAGACTCCGGTATTTATGCCGGTAGGGACCGCCGCCACGGTTAAGTCAATGTCACCCAGGGAATTGATCGAGATAGAGACCCAGATACTCCTGTCCAACACGTACCACCTCTATCTGAGGCCCGGTGCGGACCTGGTTGAGCAGGCTGGTGGACTTCATCGCTTTATGAACTGGGATGGCCCGATACTGACCGACAGCGGTGGTTTTCAGGTTTTTTCCCTGTCTGGCATAAACAGGGTTATGGAGGATGGGGTCGAGTTTGCGTCTCACATGGACGGAAGCCGTCATTTTATGACCCCCGAGCTGGCTACTAAGGTACAAGAGAAGCTTGGAAGCGACATCGCTATGTGCTTTGACCAATGCGTAAAACTGCCCTGCACAAGGGCGGAGGCGGAGAAAAGCGTCGAGCGTACCCTGAGGTGGGCCACGAGGTGTCAGGCCGCCCACGAGAGGCAGGACCAGGCCCTTTTCGGCATAGTCCAAGGGGCCTTGTACGACGATCTGAGGGTCGATTGTGCCCGTAAATTAATAGATATGGACTTTCCTGGCTACTCCATCGGAGGTCTATCTGTCGGCGAGAGCCACGAGGAGATGTATCGCATACTGGACCTTCTGGCCCCGGTGATGCCTCAGGGCAAGCCTCGTTACCTGATGGGGGTGGGATACCCCACCAACCTGGTCGAAGGCGTCGCAAGAGGGGTGGACATGTTCGATTGCGTGTTGCCGACCAGAAACGGCAGAAACGGGACCTTGCTCACCTCTAGAGGCAAGTTCAACATAAAACACAGCCGCTTTACCTCAGACTGGGGGCCCATCGACCCAGACTGCGACTGCTATGCCTGTAGGGAGTTCAGCCGGGCCTACGTAAGGCATCTGTATCGGTCTGGTGAGATCCTGGCTGCCAGGTTATGCAGCTGGCACAACCTAAGATTTCTTATAAAACTGATGAAACGGGCCAGACAGTCCATACTGGATGGGACATTCCCCTCCTTTAGAAGAGAGTTTCACTCCCTCTTCGGCGAGGACGGTCAGATATGATCGTAAAGGTCGACAGGTGGAACCCGGAGAGGAAGGCGATAAAATCCGCGGTTACGGTGCTCGCGGGAGGTGGATTGGTGGCATTTCCCACCGAGACCGTCTACGGACTGGGGGCTAACGGCCTGGATGGCGGGGCGGTCTCGTCCATATTCCAGGCTAAGGGACGTCCTTCTGATAACCCTCTGATACTTCATTTTGGGGACAGGCAGGATGTCTCAAAGGTTGCGATGGTGGACGAAAGGGCTATGAGAATAATGGACTCTTTTTGGCCTGGTCCTCTTACCTTGGTATTGCCCGTGAAAGACAACGTGCCTAAAGAGGTTACCGCTGGCCTAAATACCGTAGGTGTAAGGATGCCGTCCCATCCTGTGGCTCTGGCGTTGCTTCAGGCCTGTGGCTTTCCCGTGGCAGCTCCCAGCGCTAACGCCAGCGGAAGGCCCAGTCCCACCGATGCCGACACGGTGGCGTCGGACCTGGGGGATAAAGTCGACATGATATTGGACGGGGGCGAGACAGACCTAGGACTTGAATCGACGGTCCTGGACGTTACGGGTGAACGCCCGGTGCTCTTGAGGCCAGGAGGATTTCCGGTGGAGGCTCTACTAGAGCTACTCGGTCCTATCTCTCTACCAAAGGGCGAGCTTGAGCTGAAGAGGTCTCCGGGAACCAGGTATCGCCACTACGCCCCAGTATTGCCTATGAGGTTACTTTTTGACGATAAGCCCATTCCTGTGGAGAGAGGGGAGAGATGGGCCTTCGTGGGATTTTCCCAGCCTCCCTTCGGAGCGACTAGGTCTATCGTCTTTACCGACCTCGACTCCTACGGTAGGGGCTTATTCGCCGCTATGAGGGAGCTTGAAAAACTCCCTGTGGACGTAATAATAGCCCAATGGCCGGACGATAAGGGAATAGGACTTGCGATAAGGGATCGCCTTATCAGGGCAGCTGGAGTGGAGTAGAAAAACGTTTCGTCCTGAGGGGCTTGTCAATATCCCTCCTGGCTGATAAAATACTCCTCGTTTCAGAGATACGCCCGGGTGGCGGAATTGGTAGACGCGCTAGATTCAGGTTCTAGTGGGCATACGCCTGTAGGAGTTCGAGTCTCCTCCCGGGCACCATCTACTTAGGGGTGCTGATGCGCGAAGAAATCGCGATAAGTATATGGGTCGTATTGTGTCGTTGACATAATGCGGCCTTTTTGTTATTTTTATTGTTCTTCAGTATGGAGAGTTTTATCCTCACTTTTGAGACATAGGGAGGTCGTAAGCCTTATGGCCGAATTCGTACCAGTGGGCAAAAAGCGCAGCCGTCTTACCTTCGGTCGTGCCAGGGATCTTGTTGAGATCCCCGACATGGTCGAGGTCCAGCGAGACTCCTACGTTAGCTTCTTTCAGGAGGACCGTGATCCAGATGACAGGGAAAGCATAGGTCTACAGGAACTTCTCGACGAGATCTTTCCCATCGAGAGTTACGACGGCTCTTTTTCCCTTGAGTTCGTCCGTTACTACCTGGACAGGCCAACGACCACCCAGGAGGACGCACAACAGAAGGATTGCACCTGGCATCGTCCCGTCAGGGCCACCATCAGGTTAATCAACCGGAAGACAATGGAGATCAAGGAAGAGGAGATCTTCCTTGGCGATTTTCCTATGATGACCGAGAGAGGCACTTTCATAATAAACGGGACGGAAAGGGTCGTCGTCAATCAGTTAGCCAGATCTGCAGGGGTATACTTCAAGGTCGACTATTCAGCTCCTGCGGCGGAAGTCTACACGGCAAAGATAATCCCCGACAGGGGAGCTTGGCTTGAGTTCGCCATGGGAAGTGGCGACACCCTTTACATAAACATCGATAGCAGAAAGAAGCTCCCCGGGACGCTCTTGCTGAAGGCCTTTGGTGTGTCCTCCAACGAGGAGCTTCTTCTGGCCTTTGGTGGGGAGATCGAGGAAGTAGACCTCTCCGAGGAAGATCTCCTCGGACGGCTTCTGGCCGAGAACATCGTAAACGACGCTGGCAACGTGGTCATAAGGAAAGAAAACCGTATAGGCAAGGAGCAACTTGAGATACTGTGGGAGATGAATCGTTCCAGGGTCAAAGTCTGGAAGGTAAACCCGGTTCTTGCTGCCACTCTCGAAAAGGACGTCGCAGACAATACCGACGAGGCTATGTTGGAGATATTCCGCCGACTCAGACCAAACGAGCCCGCAAGGATAGAGAACGCAAAGGAATATTTCGACACTCTGTTCTTTGATCCCAGAAGATACACTCTGGGTAGGGTCGGTCGCTATAAGCTCAACCGTCGCCTTAAGCTTGATATACCGATGAACGAACGACTCTTAACCGTGGACGACATGGTTCGAATAGTAAAGGGACTTATAGTTCTCAGGGACACAGAGGAGCAGAGGGACACCGTCTCTTTCCCAGACATCCCTGAAGAATTCCCCGACGACATCGACCATCTCGGAAACAGGCGGGTGAGGTCGGTAGGAGAGTTGCTTCAGAATCAGATCAGGATAGGCCTACTTCGCATGGAGAGGATAGCAAAGGAGAGGATGACGACTATCCCGGACCTCACGAAGGCCATGGGAAGGGATCTCATAAACGTCAGACCCATATCAGCTGCTCTCAGGGAGTTCTTCGGATCTGGGCAGCTTTCTCAGTACATGGACCAGAACAATCCCTTGTCGGAGTTGACCCATCGTAGGCGTCTTTCCGCATTAGGACCTGGGGGACTGAGCAGGGAAAGGGCCGGTTTCGAGGCCAGGGACGTCCACTATACCCACTATAGTCGTATATGTCCCATAGAGACCCCTGAAGGGCCAAACATCGGCCTTGTCACGTCCTTATCGACCTATGCGAAGGTCAACGAGTACGGTTTTCTGGTGTCCCCCAGACGATTGGTCAGGGACGGTTTTGTCTCTTTGGATCCAGAGGATGTAATATACCTAGCTGCGGACGAAGAGGACGAAGCCTATGTCGGAAGGGCCAATACTCCCTTCGATGAGTCCACCGGAAGGCTTTCCGAGACACTTTGCTACGCTAGATACAGAGGCAAGATAGTCGAGGTCCCTCCAGAGAGGATAGACTACCTTGATATATCCCCGAAGCAGATAGTCTCTGCCTCAACGGCTTTGATACCGTTTTTGGAGCACGACGACGCCAACCGAGCCCTCATGGGATCCAACATGCAGAGGCAGGCAGTGCCATTGCTTCTTCCTGAGGCACCCAGGGTCGGGACCGGAATGGAATATCGTATCGCCAAGGACTCCGGCTCATGTGTTGTCGCTCCAGAGGACGGGATCGTCTCATATGTTGACTCGGACAGGGTAGAGATCCGCTGTGACTCGGGGGCCTATCGTTCGATGACTTTCCAGAAGTTCAAAAGATCCAACCAAGGCACCATAATCCACCAAAGGCCGCTGGTATCCAAGGGCGAGAGGGTCTCCAAGGGAGAGATCATAGGGGACGGTCAATCGGTCGATCAGGGAGAGCTTGCTCTCGGTCGAAACGTCCTCATAGCCTTTGTCCCATGGGAAGGTTACAACTACGAGGACGCCATTCTTCTCAGCGAGAGAATGGTGAAAGAGGACTTTTTCACATCCATCCACATAGAGGAATACGAGATGGATGCTAGGGACACCAAGTTAGGGCCGGAAGAGATAACCAGAGATATACCCAACGTGGGAGAGGATGCCCTCAAGGATTTGGACGAGCACGGAGTGGTGCGTGTCGGCGCTGAAGTCAACGCAGGCGATATACTGGTCGGCAAAGTAACCCCCAAGGGCGAGTCGGATCAGTCCCCGGAGGAAAAGTTACTTAGGGCCATCTTCGGCGAGAAGGCCAGAGAGGTAAGGGATACCTCCCTGCACGTTCCACACGGAACCAGGGGCAAGGTTGTGGCGGTCAAAAAGCTCAATAAGGACGAGCACAGCGATTCTCTGAGTCCAGGCGTCAACGAGGTAGTGAAGGTCTACGTCGCTCAGCTCAGGAAGATCACGGTAGGGGACAAAATGTCAGGTCGTCACGGAAACAAGGGTGTTGTCTCCCGTATTCTTCCCGTCGAGGACATGCCATATCTTCCCGATGGAACCCCTGTCGATGTCTGTCTTAACCCTCTCGGAGTGCCCAGCCGAATGAACATAGGGCAGGTTCTTGAGACGATACTGGCTACTGTAGCCGTCGCGAACGACTGGCATATAGCCACGCCGGTTTTCGAGGGAGCCCAGGAGCAGGACGTCTACGACCTGCTCCAGAAGCTCAGTGATGAGAACCCCGACTACAGTACCCTCACGTCAGGTGGAACCATGCAGCTCATAGACGGTCGCACAGGCGAACCGATGGAACACAAAAGCACCATCGGCTATATGTACATGTTAAAGCTCAACCACCTTGTAGACGACAAACTCCACGCCAGATCCATAGGTCCCTACAGCCTCATAACCCAGCAACCTCTGGGAGGAAAGGCTCAGTTTGGAGGACAGAGATTTGGTGAGATGGAGGTCTGGGCCCTCCAGGGCTACGGTGCTGCTCACGTACTTCAGGAAATGCTTACGGTTAAATCGGACGACATCAGGGGAAGGCTCAAGACCTACGAAAAAATCGTCAAAGGACAAAACCTCACCAAGCCAGGCGTTCCAGAGAGTTTTAAGGTCCTAGTAAAAGAGCTTGAAGGTCTTGGTCTCGGTGTTGATATAGAGTACAGCGACGGTACCATCGGTCCACTTCTCCCCGATGAGGACGAGGATGAGCAGGGTAAAGCATCGGTGTCCCCTGTGGAGTTCGATCCTCCCGTATTGGAGGACGCCCAGCCGGACGACGATGATAACCTTGACGATTCTGATTCTATATTCGAGTCCGAACCTGACATGTCGGATGTATACAGCATATCGGACTTGCTTCTTGAGGACGATGACGAAGAAGCGAAAGGAGCTGACAGCTAACGATGACTCGCCGTGAGATCGTCGGAGTCAGGGTGCGTCTTGCCGGTCCCGAGGAAATACGGGCCCTCTCCAAGGGGGAAGTAAAAAAACCGGAAACCATAAACTACAGGACCCTAAAGCCCGAAAAGGACGGCCTTTTCTGCGAGAGGATATTCGGCCCCACAAAGAGCTTTGAATGTGCCTGTGGTAAGTACAAAAAAAGTGGCCCAAAGTTCAAAGGGGTCATCTGCGATCGTTGCGGAGTCGAGGTCACGGACAACAGGGTTCGAAGGGAGCACATGGGGCACATCGAGCTGGCCGCCCCTGTCGTCCACATCTGGTATCTCAGAGGAATCCCCAGCAGGCTCAGCCTCCTGCTGGGGACCGCCACGAAGATGTTGGAGAAGGTCGTTTATTTCGCCCCCGTCAGAAAAAGGGAAGCGGCCTTCAAGGTGGTAATGGAGGGGAAGAGGCCGGACCTTGCAAAAAGAGGGAGCATCGTCTCCGAGAGCGAGGTCAGGGTCCACACCCATTACGATTCCAAGTTCAAGGCCGAGGAAGCTCACAGGATAGTGTCCGTGGACGAGGTCCCTGTCTCCCTCGGCGACGTCATTTCGTCATCTCAGGTCGCTAGGTTTAAAGGCGATTATGGCGATGAGTCTTTCTCTGTGGAGCCGGCCTTCCTCGTCGATGCCTGTGACGATAACATGGGAGTTCAGGTCGGTCAGGTAATATCCGGTGGGGAGTGCGAAAGGCTCAGGGAGGCAGGCGGAGTTCTGTCTGTCCGTAGGGCTATGTCCGGAAACCAGGAGGGTTTTGTCGTTACCTCCGTTACGAGACTTCCTTTCGCTAAGGGCGATGTGATCTCCACAAGCGAGTTTAACCTCTTCCATCAGCGTTATCAGGACAGGTTTGTGGCACAGCTTGAGACTGTCGTGGTGGAGGACCCTTGTTTCCTGGTCATATCCGGCGGAGAATCCCCGTTTGAGGATGGAGATGTCGTGATAGACAGGGAGCAACACATTTGCTCCAGCTACGATAAGAAATTCCGCGCCGGCATAGGTGCCGAGGGCGTCAGGGAGATGTTGGATTCCCTGGACATGAACCACCTCGCTCAGGCTCTGAGGGAGGAGCTCTCCGAGACCAGCGGTCAGAAAAGGCGCAAGCTCGTAAAGCGCCTTCAGGTCGTGGAGGACTTCAGGAAGGGTTTCTGTCAGGCTCAGTCCATGGTGTTGGAGGTCCTGCCGGTTATACCTCCAGACCTTCGCCCGATGGTTCAGCTCGATGGAGGACGTTTTGCCACATCCGACCTCAACGACCTATATCGTAGGGTCATAAACAGGAATAACAGGCTTAGGAAGCTGCAGGAACTTAGGGCTCCCGAGATAATAGTAAGAAACGAAAAGAGAATGCTCCAGGAGTCCGTCGACGCCCTCATAGACAACGGCAGGATGGGCAAGGCCGTTCTCGGCGCGGGCAACAGGCCACTGAAGAGCCTATCGGACCTTCTCAGGGGCAAAAAGGGCCGTTTCCGCCAAAACCTTTTGGGCAAAAGGGTCGATTACTCTGGGCGGTCGGTCATCACCATCGGCCCAAGCCTCAAGATCTACCAGTGTGGGCTGCCTAAACAGATGGCGTTAGAGTTGTTCAAGCCCTTCGTCATACACCAGCTGGTCGAACAGGGAGTCGCCCCCAACGTGAAGAGCGGCAAAAGGATGATAGAGAGGGGCAAAGAGGAGATATGGGGGATGCTAGAGGAGATCATAAAGGATCATCCCGTTATGCTGAACCGTGCTCCGACCCTTCATCGTCTCGGCATTCAAGCCTTTGAGCCGGTGCTTATGGAGGGCAAGGCCATAAGGCTTCATCCTCTGGTCTGTACCGCCTTCAACGCCGACTTCGATGGAGACCAGATGGCTGTCCACGTTCCTCTTTCTGTTGAGGCTCAGGCTGAGGCCAGAATGCTAATGTTAGCGGCTAACAACATACTTTCCCCTGCCAGTGGGAAACCCATAGTTGCGCCAGCTCAGGACATGGTTTTAGGGATATACTACCTCACAAACATGAGGGACGGTATGACCGGGGAGGGCCTTTACTTCAAGAACTTTGAGGACGTCCTTGGAGCCCTTGATCACGGGGTTATCCACGTAAACGCTAAGATCCGTCTAAGATGGAATAAGGAATGGAAGGACTGGTCGGATCAAGAGCCTCAGTGGGGGATCTCATTTGTCGACGAGGGCAAGAGGTGGATAGAGACCTCCCCCGGAAGGGTTCTTTTCAACAGCCACCTTCCCAAGAGAATTCGTTTCCTCGATGGCCAGCTTGGCAAGAAGGACGTCTCAAAGCTGCTGGATATCGGCTATGACATGGTCAGCAGGCAGGAGATGGTTGAGCTTCTCGACTCCATAAAGGAGCTAGGGTATCGTTGGGCAACTCTGAGCGGCCTTAGCTTCTGTATAACCGACGTCATAGTTCCGGTAGAAAAGGCCAGAGTTGTCACGGATTCCTTGATAGAGGACGACGAGATCAGGGACCAGTATGAAATGGGGATACTCAACGAGGATGAATACCTTCTCCAGAAGGAAATCCTCTGGTCCAAGGCCGCAGCTGACGTTGGAGACGCCATTCTCGGACACATGCATCACGACAATCCGGTCAGGATGATGGTTGACTCCGGAGCTAGAGGAAGTAAAGGCCAGCTCGCTCAGATGGCTGGCATAAGGGGGCTCATGGCGGACCCCACCGGTCGGATTATCGACTACCCCATAACGAGTAACTTCCGTGAGGGGATGAACATGTTGGAGTACTTCATCTCCACCCACGGGGCAAGGAAGGGACTGGCCGACACCGCCCTGAGAACGGCTAAATCGGGATACTTGACCCGTCGTCTTGTCGACGTGGCTCAGGATGTCATAATCACCGAGGTCGACTGCGGTACGGACCAAGGAGTAAAAATAGAGCCGCTCGAGAGCGACGGGAAGATCGTTATCCCGATCAGCGAAAGGCTTTCCGGTAGGACCGCCCTCAGGGACGTTATCTCTCCTGCTACAGGCGAGATTTTGGTGCCTAAAGGTGAACTTATCACCCCATCCCTGGCCAGCGAGATAGACAGACTTGGCCTCAAGGAAGTTTGGGTTAGAAGTCCCATGAGCTGTGTCACCAGGCACGGGATATGCCAAAAGTGTTATGGAACAGACCTAGCGACCAGAAAAATGGTCGACATAGGCGAGGCTGTCGGTGTCGTCGCAGCCCAGTCTATCGGCGAACCTGGAACTCAGCTTACGATGAGGACCTTCCACACAGGAGGTGTCAGAATCTCGGGAGAGGACATAACCCAGGGCCTTCCGAGAATCGAGCAGCTTTTCGAGGCGAGGCGTCCTAAAAAAGTCGCAGTTCTGGCCGGAGTAGACGGTAAAGTCACCGAGATCAGGGAGATGGAGGGTAAACGGAAGGTAATCATCATCCCTGACGACCAGGAGAACGACCAGAAGGTTATGTACAACATACCAACGAACCAGAACCTCCTGATAGAGGAGGGGCAGAACGTGACCAAGACCCAGAAGCTTACTGAGGGCTACATCGATCCACAGCAACTGCTTGAGGTCGTGGGACAGGACTCGGTCCAGAAGTACCTGGTAGACAGCATTCAGGAGGTCTACCGTTCTCAGGGAGTCTCCATTAACAACAAACACATAGAGGTAATACTCCGTAAAGTGGCTCCTGTTAACAGGGTTAAAGTCATGGACGAAGGGGATACCGCCTTCGTCGCGGGGGATCTCGTATGGGCAGGTGACGTCGAGGCAGAGACTGCAATCATAGAAAAAGAAAATGAAAATAACATACATGAGGCCATAAAAATATTCTCCGGCAAGGCCTTCTTAGGGCTCGTAGGGGCTGGAAAGAACGACCTGGGCAAAAGGAAGGGAGAGCCTCTGGACGAGGATCTTATCAGATCTATCCTGGTACCTGGAGCGTCCCTGACCGAGATAGATATGTCCGATGAGGCTGGTCCTCTCAGGGTTATCGTAGGAGAGGCGTCTTTCCGTAAAGAATTAAAGGGTTTTGAGCTGATAGACCCTTTCGAGTCCAGGGACGGAAAGCTCGTCGAGGCTGGACAGCCTCTGACTCTGGGTCAGCTCTCGGTAATAACGTCGGAGGAACCCAGGCCGGTAAGGGTAAGGGACGCCGAGGAGATCGACAAGCTTGTCGACGTGGCTTATATCGCGGAGGATATCTTATCCGACGGTCAGGTCCTTGCCGTTAAAGACCAGATAGTCACGGAGGAGATAGCCCAGCTGATCAAGTTGAGCGATGTTTCCTCCATCAAGGTATGGAAAGGTGTAGAGAGGATAAACCTGGCCGACGCGATGCAGGAAAGGCTATTGGCGAGGATATGGGGTAGGCCTCTCAGACAGGCCATAGACGATAAGGGCAATTCCCTTCCATCCCAACCCTCCATAGTCGACGGAAGCATAGTCAGGGGAATCATAGAGGGACAGCTGGCTGCTATATCATTGGACGACGAGATAGTCTCCAGACAAAACGTCCTCAAGGACGTGATCGCCGACAAGTGCTACGGAAAAGTAATGCTCGAGAGGGTTGAATCCGACGAAGACATTTTCGTCGAGGCTGGCCAGGAGATAAATAAAGACATCCTGGACATACTTGCCTCGGCTTCGCCGGAAGAGCTGGTCCTTCGCCCCCTCTTCTGCCACAGCGAGAGTCGCTCCGTCATATCGAGGGTAACCTTCGTAAGAAAGCTCAGGCAGGCTCCAGAGTGCCGCAAATTCATCCACGGCATCACTAAAGCAGCTTTGGCGACCGACAGTTTCCTCAGTGCCGCCTCTTTCCAACAAACGGCGCAGGTACTGGCAGGAGCCGCTGTGCGCTGTCAGGTCGACAGTCTGGTTGGGCTGAAAGAGAACGTTATAATAGGACACCTTATCCCGGCGGGAACCGGTGTCGAGTCCTTTAGAACTCTTGCCGTCACGGAAAAGAGATCTAACGAAGTAAAATAATTTTTTTTTCGAACCAATGACCTGATGCGATATTTCTTGACATGGCATCAGGTCATTGGTATTATTGCTCGGTGCCTGTGCACAGGGGGTCTTGACATGGCTATTCAGGAACTGGCTGAGGGAAAACGTTTCATCGGTATTAGTCAGGTTCGGAGGGAGCTGTTGAAGGGCAACGTCGGAAAGCTTTTCGTCGCGGACGACGCTGACGAGGCCATGACATCCGATATAACATCTCTCGCGATCTCCCAGGGAATCCCTGTTGAGACGGTTGGGACGATGATAGAACTGGGCAGGGCCTGCGCCATATCCAGAGGCGCAGCTACCGCGGCTTTACAGCGGAAAGACCGCTGTTAACAGCATAGAGAATCTCTGGAAGGAGGGAACATAGTGCCAACGATTAATCAGTTAGTTCGCAAGGGCAGGGTAGAGAAGACCCAAAAATCCGACTCACCCGCTCTTCAGAACTGCCCGGCACGAAGAGGGGTCTGTACCAGGGTATACACCGTTACCCCCAAAAAGCCCAACTCGGCTCTCCGTAAGGTCGCCCGTGTAAGGTTGACCAACGGAATTGAGGTAACGTCGTATATCCCCGGTGTAGGCCATAACCTGCAGGAACACTCGGTGGTTCTGGTCAGGGGTGGTCGAGTCAAGGACCTTCCCGGTGTGCGTTATCACATCGTCCGTGGAACCCTTGACTGCGGCGGAGTCGAAGGTCGTCGTAGGAGCCGTTCCAAATACGGCGCTCGTCGCCCCAAGTCCTAGGTTTTATAAGGAGGTAGGGTCATGCCGCGTAAAGGGCATGTTAGAAAACGCGAAACTCAGCCGGATACAAAGTTCGGCAACACAGTATTGACTAAGTTCATCAACAAGGTCATGCTGGACGGAAAGAAGAGCACTGCAGAGACCATAGTTTACGATGCCCTGGATAAGGCAGGCGAGAAGTTAGGCGTCCAGCCCGTCGAGGTGTTCGAGAAGGCTATGGATAACGTAAAACCTCTGGTCGAGGTCCGTTCTCGCAGGGTTGGTGGTGCGACCTATCAGGTCCCCGTCGAGGTAGCTCCTGCTAGGGCTCAGGCTCTGGCCATTCGTTGGATAATCACCTTCTCCAGAGGCAAGAAAGGCATGCCTATGGCTGACAGGCTCTCCAGAGAGTTTATCGACGCCTACAAGGGTGAAGGTAGCTCCATGAAGAAGAGAGAAGACACCCACAAGATGGCCGAGGCCAACAGGGCCTTCGCTCACTACCGCTGGTAGCACTGGTCGAGATGCTCGTCAGTCAACGTTATGTGTCCTAGGTGATTATAATGGCTGAAATGGATCTACATAAAATCAGAAATATAGGTATTGCCGCTCATATCGATGCCGGTAAGACCACCACCACCGAGCGTATCCTGTTCTACACCGGAAAGAGCTATAAAATCGGTGAAGTTCACGAAGGCGCGGCCACCATGGACTGGATGGAGCAGGAGCGGGAGAGAGGCATCACCATCACTTCAGCTGCTACCACCTGTCAATGGAAGGGCCATAACATCAACGTTATTGATACGCCCGGCCACGTGGATTTTACTGTGGAGGTAGAGCGCTCCATGAGGGTGCTCGACGGAGCGGTATCTGTCTTTTGCGCTGTTGGTGGAGTTGAGCCTCAGTCGGAGACGGTGTGGCGTCAGGCGGACAAGTACCGAGTCCCCCGTATCGCTTTTGTCAACAAGATGGACAGGGTTGGGGCCAACTTCCTCAACGTCGTCCATCAGCTTAAGGATCGTCTTGGCGCAAGGGCGGTCCCCCTTCAGCTCCCCATAGGTTCTGAGGACAGCTTCAAAGGCGTAGTGGACCTGATAGAGATGAAAGCCATGGTCTTCTCCGACAGCATCGGAGACGATCCCTCAGTGCAGGAGATTCCTGCCGAGATGCTGGACGACGCCAAGCTCTACAGGGATTCGATGATAGAGGCGCTGTCCGATTTCGACGAGGACGTGATGGCGCTTTTCCTTGAGGGTGAGCCGGTCCCTAACGACATGATAAGGGCTGCGATAAGAAGGAGTACTATCGCTCTGGAGATCGTCCCTGCCATGTGCGGGACCGCCTTCAAAAACAAGGGGGTTCAGCCCCTTTTGGACGCGGTGGTGGCCTATCTGCCCAGCCCGATGGATCTTCCCGCTATAAAGGGAGAGGATCCTGACGACGGGTCCGAGCTTGAGAGGCACGCCGACATCAACGAGCCCATATCCATATTGGCTTTTAAGATAGCGGTTGACCCGTTCGTCGGTAAGCTGACCTTCTGCCGAATCTATTCTGGAATGCTCAAGTCAGGCATGTCACTTTACAACCCGACCAGCAGGAAGAAAGAGAGAATCGGTCGAATCCTCCAGATGCACTCCAACAAGAGAACCGACATCGATGAGGCTGGAGCCGGCATGATAGTCGCCATACCAGGTCTCAAGGCGACCAGAACCGGAGACACCCTCTGCGATGAAAAGGCTCCTATCGTGCTGGAGTCTCTGGTCTTCCCCGAGCCTGTTATCTCCCTTGCGGTCGAGCCCATGTCCCAGGCGGACAAGGACAAGATGTCCAAAGGACTTATATCTTTGGCCGAAGAGGACCCCACCTTCATCGTCCGTAACGACGAGGAGACCGGTCAGACAGTCATATCCGGTATGGGGGAACTTCACCTTGATATCATAGTCGACCGACTCAAGAGAGAGTTCAAGGCAGGAGTCAACGTAGGACGCCCGCAGGTCGCCTACAGGGAGGCTGTCACCAAGGCTGTTACCGATGTCCAAGGCAAATTCGTCCGTCAAAGCGGCGGTAGAGGCCAGTACGGAGACGTTGTCATCAATATGGAGCCCTTAGAGGACGGCAAAGGTTTTATCTTCGAGGATAAGATCGTCGGAGGAGTTATCCCCAAAGACTACATTCCCGCCGTTCAGAAGGGTATCGAGGAGTCCCTCACCAACGGTGTTCTCGGTGGATTCCCAGTCATAGGCGTGAAGGTCCAGTTGGTCTACGGAAGCTATCACGACGTCGACAGCTCAGAGATGGCTTTCAAAATAGCCGCTTCGATGGCCTTCAAAGAGGCCATGAGAAAGGCCGGTCCAACCCTTATGGAACCAGTGATGTTCGTGGAGGTCGTCACTCCCGAGGATTACGTTGGTGACGTTATGGGAGACCTTTCCTCTCGCAGAGGTAGGGTTGAGGGAATGGACATCAGAGGCAACGCTAGAGCGATAAAGGCTTACGTCCCTCTGGGAGAGATGTTTGGTTATGCGACCGACATCAGGAGCAAGACCTCTGGTCGTGCCACCTATACCATGCAGTTCGACCACTATGAAGCTGTTCCCAACAGCGTAGCCGAAGAGATACTCAAGAAATAGGATAATTAGGAGGGAGCAACATGGCAAAGGAAAAGTTTGCAAGGACAAAGCCTCATCTTAACATCGGAACCATC
>CAYNAN010000002.1:86829-90645 GCA_964395085.1 uncultured Synergistaceae bacterium | reverse complement strand
TCCTCCTGCAAGTGAATTTTTGTGCTAACTCGATCATAAGACCAGGTTGCAAAATACTCTCGATCTGGGATAATATTTTTGTCTTTTTACGACGACGCAAAAGATCTGGCTAGGATTTTTTTAGGGGGAGGGGTTTTTCCGTGAACAGAGTAGAGCAGGCCATAAAGGAAAGGTGCGAGGTCTATCCCGAATCGCCCTGTCTTTTTTTCGAGGGTGTTACCTGGACCAGGAGGGAGCTGGACCAGGCAGCGGATCGTTGCGAGGCGTCGCTAGTCTTGGCCGGATTTACCGGAGGACAGAGGTTGGTCACCATGATGCCCAACTGCCCGGCGGTCCTGGCCCTGTCCATCGCTGTGTGGAGGCTTGGGGGCACCGTCGTCCCGCTTAACGCCAAAGCAGGTCGAGAACTGCTGGGGGCGGCGCTGGGGCTTCTCGATCCCTTTGCCGTTATGGTGATGACCGGTATGGAGGAGTTGGCATCCGCCATAGAGTCTCAGGGGGTTCCTGCGTCGGTGGTGTCCCCTTTTGGAGAGATCACCCCCTTTACAGGCAGGACCGGACTGCCCGAGAGCGAGGATCTTGCGGTTATATTCGCCACGTCCGGGACGACTGGTATGCCAAAGGCCGTCCCCATCACCCACCGAAGCCTGTTGAACAACATCTACACCGTGAAGGACCACGTCACCACCCTCAGGGAGGACGGCGAGGACATAGCCCTGAACGTGCTCCCAAACTTCCACACGTTTGGGTTCTGCCTTTCAGGGACCTTGCCTCTGGTCCTAGGCTACCCCCAGGTGATACTTCCAAGTTTTCTGCCTCCGACCAGGACCGTGGAGGCGATCTACTCCCATAAGGTGTCGGTGATAATCGCCGTGCCGACCATAGTCGCGTTGATCTGCGAGGCAGTGGCTAGGTCCAACATGGCCCCACCGGATAGCCTGAACATGGTGGTCTGTGGTGGTGCTCCTTTGGACCTCAGGCTTCACCAGAGGGCGGAGAGGTTTCTGGGTGTCCCGATCCACGAGGGGTACGGCCTCACCGAGTGTTCACCGGTGGTTGGAGCTGCCCACGACAGGGCTGGTTTTAGGCCAGGACAGATAGGTCCCGTCATGGAGGGCTACGAGATCCAGCTGAGGGACAGAGAGGGCAAGCTCCTAGATGGAAACGAAGGTGTCCTGTGGGTAAGAGGCCCCTCTGTGACGTCGGGATACTTCAGAAGCCCTGAGGCAACGGCACAGCGTTTCGATAAAGACGGATGGTTTAACACCGGCGATGTTGTTCGTTTCGACGAGGATGGCTATTTTTCCGTCCTGGACCGGGACACGGACATAATCATAGTGGGAGGCTTCAACGTATACCCCCAGGAGGTCGAAAACGTTCTGGCGTCCTTCCAGGGTGTCAAGGAGGCGGCGGTGGTCGGGACGCTTCACGGCCTGAGTGGAGAGGTCCCCAAGGCCTTTGTCGTCCTCCAGGAAGGGGTCTCGGTGGAGCCCAGAGATCTGATCTCATTCTGTAAGGAGAGGCTGAGCCACTATAAGGTCCCCAGAAAGGTGGAGTTCGTCGAGGAGCTTCCCCGTTCCGCCATAGGAAAGGTGCTAAGGCGAACCCTGAGGGATCTGGAGAGAAGCCGCTTAGCAGGCAAAAAAGCCTAAACAGGGGCCCCTGTTTTGATCCTATCCGTCTATTGATCTACTTACGGTATGGATTGATAATAACCTTCAGTATGAGAGGGGGCGTTGTATGTTGAAGATACGTTTTTCCGTCGCTCGTAAGGTGGGGCTCGCTATGGTCCCTATACTGCTTGGGCTGGCCGTCGCTGTAATTATCCCGGCCTGGAGGATGTTCACCGATGTTTTCGTCGAACAGGCGGAGGATCAGGCCAGGATGGGTGCAATAGGCCTTTTAGAGGCCATAGAGTCCGAGTCGATCAGGACGAAGGAGGTAGCGATGGCTCTGTCCTTCCGGTCCGATCTCGCCGATGCGGTCGCCAGAGGGGACAGAGAGGCTGTCTTAAAGGTGGCCTCTCCTCTTGTAAGGGATATGTCGGTGGACTTTGCCACGATAGCCGATTCCAGCGGTAAGGTCATAGCCAGGGTACACGAGCCGTCCAGGTTCGGTGACGATGTGACGTCCCAGTCCAACGTGACATCGGCGCTAAAGGGGACTCCCCTGAGCGCTGTCGAGCGGGGAACCGCCGTGCCTCTTTCAGCCAGGGGAGGGGCCCCCATATATAAAGGCGGTAAACTGGTCGGGGTCGTCTCTGCAGGGGTTAGGCTGGATCAACCTGGCCTGGTGGACGTGATAAAGGATCGCTTCAACGTCGACGTGACGGTTTTTCTGGGTGACGTCAGGCTTATGACCACGGTCAAGTCCGACGGAAAGAGGCTTACTGGGACAAAGCTCGATCCTAAAATCGCCCAGGTGGTCCTCAGAGAGGCCCATCATTTCATAGGGCCTGCGTCTATAATGGGTATCCCCTACATAACGGCCTACGAGCCTATGAAGGATCCCTCGGGAAAGGTCTTCGGCATAGCCTTTGCCGGTCGTTCCGTGAGGGCTCTAGACGTGGTCCGCAGCAGGGTTATGTCCATGACCGCCGTTGTCGGCCTTTTGGCGTTCACCTTGGCTGTTGTAGTGATGGCAGTCGTGGTCCGATTCATTCTCCGTCCTCTGAAAAAAATGAACGTCCTTGCGGGAAAGCTGGCGCTGGGGGACCTAACGGTCAAATCAGGGGTGGACAGAAACGACGAGTTTGGTGATCTTGCCGTCAGTCTCGACAAGACCGTCGGTGAGCTGCGTAGGCTTCTGTCGGGTATAACCTCAACCGCGGTGGAGGTCTCTTCCTCCGCTGCCAGCTTGAGGGAGTTCTCAGCCGAATCCAATTCCGCAATGGACGACGCCAGGGGGCTGGTCGGAGACGCCTCTGGGGCCGCCTCCGATAACGCCCTTTCTTTGGAGCAGGTCGACGGCGGTATAGAGGAAATAGCCGCCAGCGCAAACGCCGTTGCGACCTCCGCAGTTGAGGGATCAGAGGCGGCTACGTCCATGGGTATGACGGCAGAGAGCGCCGTATCCGAGGTGGTCAAGGTTATAGGCGAGATAAAGGACGTGGCCGCTTCCGCCGACGAGACGATGGACACGATGAGGCTTTTAGGGGGATCGGTGGATCAGATCTCCGCCTTCGTGTCCACCATCACCGCCATAGCGGACCAGACAAACCTGCTGGCCCTCAACGCGGCCATAGAGGCGGCAAGGGCTGGAGAGGCCGGCAGGGGCTTTGCCGTGGTCGCCGAGGAGGTCAGAAAGCTGGCGGAGGAGAGCAACAAAGCCGCCAAGGAGGTTTACTCCCTCATGGACGACCTCAAGTCGAGGACCAAGGGCTCGATAGAGGCGACGGAGGCTTCCGCACGTTCCCTCGAGAGCACCGCTGACAGGGCCTCCTCCGCCCAGTCAATGCTGAGCGATGCCCTGAAGGCTATCGCGACGGTAAACCAGGCCATGCAGAACGTGGCTGCCGGGGCGGAGGAACAGGCCGCCGCAGCACAGGAGATGGAGAGGTCGGTGTCCCAGGCCTCCCAGCAGACCCAGGGAGTTGCCGAGAGGATGGAGAGAATTTTAGCCGTGGTGGAGGAGACCACCAAGGCCTCGGACGGCGTTTCCTCCGAGTCGGAGCGGTTGGCTGCCGATGCACAGAGGCTTAGGGACATGCTCAAGGGCTTCACTTTGGAGGAGGGTAGAGCCTCCCTGGTGTCGATGAGGTAAAAGAGATGGAGGGCCGGATTTTCCGGCCCTCTTTCTTATCGCCCGGCTCTTCCT
>CAYNAN010000002.1:40478-86819 GCA_964395085.1 uncultured Synergistaceae bacterium | reverse complement strand
GGATTTTCCGGCCCTCCATCTCTTTTACTCCGTTATTCTAGAAGCAGGGCGCGCACTTCCCCTGTCCTCTTCTGTTGCCGCCCTGGAAGGTCTCGCTGGAGTTTCTCATGTCGAGTCTGGCCTTGGACGAGGATCTGGCCATCTCCAGCCTCAGGTCCACCCTCTTTTCCGCCAGTGCCATAAGGTCCGCTTCCGATGGCGATCCGGTCATGGCTCTGTGCATGTCGTCTCTCATGGATTCCATTGCCTTCCTGTGGTCTTCTCTGGCCTGACCCATGGCGTCCGACGCAGTGCCTCTGCATCCCCTGGCCTGCCTGTCGTGGGGGCCGTCCATGTGTCTTTTCTCAGCTAGAGCTCTCTGGTCCTGGTCCAGTAGTCCATAGATCTCTCTGTGGTGCTTCATCCTGCTGACCTCAAGGGATATCATCTTCTCCCTGAGCTGGGATACTGAATTTTCGTCCACAGATCTGCCAGCGGAGAGGTCGTAGCGATAGTCCCTTAGGCCCCAGGTCACTTCCTTAAGGGCCTGGCCGTTAGCCTTGTCCCAGTTCTCCTGGGCCTCCGCGACCGCCAGCTTCTGCTTTGCGGATAGGCTCAGGCCGTCGGTCCACCGGTTCATGCCCTGTCCCATCTGTCCTCTTTCTCCCATCCCTCGCTCCATGTGATGTCCGCCTTGGCCCTGTGGATTGTGTCCCCAGGCCTCCGCCCCCTGGTTGAGGCTGCCCAGTGCCAGTACCGCCGCAGTGATCGCTATCGCTACAGATGTCTTTTTCATGTCATATACCTCCCTATTTTTTTAGGGGGAACTTGATGCTCGCCCCGTCTTCGTCTCTGTGGCCCTATTCTAGCCCGGGGTAGGTCAAGATGCCTTACAGGGGAGGTAAAGTAATGTAAAGGAACGGGAATATTCCTACAAAAAAAGGGGAACCCCCCTGCACAGCAGGGGGGTGATGGGGAAAGACAGTGCGTCCTATCCTTTCAGGACGCGCAGGAAGGGCAGTTTGTCAGGGGGAACATGCTCCCCTTTTCCAGATATCTAAGATGAAAGTCGAAGGCGGTGGAAAGGTCATGGGGCTCGTGCCCTTTCCCTCTCTTTGCTCGACGGAGGTAGTCCTTTAGTTGGTCCCGGTAGTCCGGTGCTGCGCATCGATTGACGATCAGGTGACTTCTCTCCCTGGGGGAAAGCCCTCTCAGGTCGGCCAGGCCGTACTCCGTCACCACCACGTCGACGTCGTGTTCTGTGTGGTCTATATGGGAGCAGAAGGGCACTATCCTGGATATAAGACCCTTATCCGACGTGGAGGGGCATAGAAACACCGTTAGAAAGGCGTTTCTGGCGAAGTCCCCCGAGCCTCCTATGCCGTTGACCATCCTGCTTCCGAGGGCTACGGTGGAGTTAACGTGCCCGTATAGATCGACCTCCAGCGCCGTGTTGATAGCGATCAGTCCAAGTCTTCTTATAACCTCTGGATGGTTGCTTATCTCCTGAGGCCGAAGGACCGATTTCTTTCCGATCTCGCTGAGGTTCTTTATGAGCTTTTTGTGTCCATCCGGGGACATTGTGAAGGCCGTCCCCGACATCCTGGATATTTTGCCCTGTTCCAGGAGGGTCAGCATGGAGTCCTGTATTACCTCCGTGTATATTCTCAAACCGTCGGAGGGCCAGTCGGATAAACCTGAGATCACGGCGTTGGCGACGTTTCCGACCCCGGCCTGTATCGGCAGTAACTCTCTTGGCATGGTGCCTCTTTTCACCTCTAGGGACAGAAAATCCATGAGATTTCCGGCCATGGAGCGAGAGATCGAGTCGGTTGGCTTCATGTCGGTCAGATGATCGGGCGTCTCCGATGGGACTATTGCCACGATCTTCTCCGCTGGACAGGTTATGTAGGGCGTTCCTATCCTGTCGCTTACCTCCAATATGTGGAGGGGCTTTCTGTGAGGAGGCTCTTCAGGGACGTAGACATCGTGAAGGCCCTCAAGATCAGTGGACTGGGACACGTTTATCTCGACTATGACCTTTTTCGCCGCCATGACAAAACTGGGTGAGTTACCCACAGATGTCGTGGGGACTATGTGCCCCTCCTCGGTGATGGCGCAGGCCTCGATGATGGCCACGTCCATGGGGCCGTAAAAGCCGTATCTCAGGTTTTGGGGCGTCATGGACAGATGCATGTCCTGAAACTGCACTTTGCCGTCGTTGATGGCCTCCCTGATGGCCTTTCCAGTTTGGTAGGGGAAACGTCTCGTCAGAGCGCCCGCCTCCACCAGTCTGCCGTCCAGCTCCGGTGCTACAGATGCGCCGGTCCAGAGAGTCAGGTTCTTGGGACCACCTGCCATGGCCCTGTCCGCTAGGGCGGATGGAACGACCTTGGGATATCCCGCAGGTGTGAAGCCGCTACAACCTATGGTGTCTCCGTCCTGAACGTAAAGGGCGGCCTCTTCCGGAGCCATCAATTTGGATCTTAGGGGTATGGATCTGATTCTCTCTCTCGCTAAGCTGAAAATGTCCTTCATGTCGTTCTCCTCTCGCAAAAAAAGGAGACGTCCCACTTGAGGACGTCTCCGAAAAGAACAACGAAAACACCGAGCCGAGACGCATCTCGACGGCGCTTCGCCGGTCACCCCGAGTCCTCGCAGGGATCATGGATCTTCAAATTCAGGCCGGTATCCTGGCTTCCCTCATCCGCTATCGAGCCTTCCCGGGTCTCCCCAGTGGTATCTCGAAGCGTCGGGTACACAGTGGCGGGTCCGCGCCGGATTCTAACCGGCTTCCCTGACACCTGAACTCGATCAATCTACGAGTAGCATTATACCCCCCTTTCTTGCCACGTCAACCCCCTGAAGATAGGGCAGGTAAAGAAGTGTCAGGTCAGGTGCGTTTTTCCAACCAGGAGGCTAGAATGTGCCTAAGGAGGTGTACCGATGGACAGAATTTTGGTTATAGACGACGATAAAGAGCTCGGGGAGCTTTTGCAGGAATATCTAACCGAGGAGGGCTTCTCCGTTTTCCTCTGCTATGATGGCAGGACTGGAGGATCCGAGGCCATCACGGGCAGATACGACCTTGTGGTCCTGGACGTCATGTTGCCGGGGCAGAACGGTTTTGACGTCCTCAGGGAAGTACGAAAGGTCTCGTCCGTGCCTGTGGTCATGCTTACCGCCAAGGGAGATGAGGTCGACCGGGTGTTGGGCCTTGAGATGGGGGCGGACGACTACCTTCCAAAACCGTTCAGTCCTAGGGAGTTGCTGGCCAGGATCAGGGCCGTCCTGAGGCGACACGGCGGGCAGTCCGACAAGGAGAGGCTCATCGTTGGAGATCTGGAGATGGTGGTCCCATCCAGACAGGTATTTCTGGAAGGGGCGGTGGTTGAGATGACCTCCATGGAGTTCAGGCTGCTGGAGACGCTTCTTCGTTCGATCGGAAGGGTGATATCCAGGGACGAGCTTTTCACGAAGGTCCTGGAACGGCCCAGCTCTCCCTTCGACAGAAGCCTGGATATGCACGTCAGCAACCTCAGGAAAAAGCTTGGCTCCCACAGGGACGGTTCAGACAGGATCAGGACCATAAGAGGAGAGGGATATCTATATGCTGCACCTTTGGGGTAGACCCTTCTTTAAGAAGGAAACCCTCTTTGGCCGCATCTTCGTAGGTTTTATGATCTCGGTCGCTGTGGCTTCTCTGATGCACGTTGTTCTGACGGCCCTAATGGCCCGTTGGGGTCTTTTGGACCTATCCTTGCAGGGGAAGCTCAGGCAGGCGTTGAGACGGGAGGCTCCGGCTTTGGTGGGGATATACGAGGACCGAGGAGGTGAGGCTCTGAAGGAGGCGCTGGGGGATCTGAGGGAAAAACGCAGTATAGTGGCGGTGATCCTGGACGATCTGGGCGGTCAGCTGGAGTCGGCGAGGGGTCGAAACCATCATCCAATGGGGAGGGGAAGAGCCCCTTCCTGGATGGCCTCGTTGCCTGCTGTGACCGAGACGGTCGTTTCTCGTAGGGGAAACTCATATATAGTCACCTTTTTCGCACTTCCTGGGGCCCTTCCTCCAGGGGACCACTTTTACCTGTCTTTAGCGTGCTATTTCATGGCCTTCTTGATCGTTGGAGGGGCGGTCAGCTATTTCCTGGCCAAACAGATATCCCGTCCTCTGGAGGCTCTGAGTCGGGCCTCTATATCCCTGGCGTCGGGCGATCTGTCCGTTAGGTCCCAGGACATTGCCAGGTTTTCAGACGACGAGATAGGCCAGGTTGCCCGAAACTTCGACTCCATGGCGGATCAGGTCGACAGGACCATAACGGGCCAAAAGAGGCTTCTGGGCGATATCTCCCACGAGCTTAGGTCACCCCTAACCAGGTTGAATCTGTCGCTTGAGCTTTTAAGAGGGAGGATGTCGCCTGACCTTTCTCCCTTGGTGGACAGGATAGAGAGGGAGTCGGACAGGATGAACGGAATGATAGGGGCTCTCCTTGGCCTTGCCAGACAGGAGGCCACCTTCAGGGGAGATAGACAGATCCTCTCCCTGGCGGAGCTCTTGGAGCCGATCGCCAGAGACGGCCGATTTGAGGCGACCTCTCAGGGAAAGGACGTCGTCCTTCACACTCTGCCGGATGTGACCGTATCCGGTTACAGGGATGCCCTATTGAGCGCGGTGGAGAACGTGGTCAGAAACGGCATAAGACACACCGAGGCTGGGACATCTGTTGAGATATGGGCCACGGTGGAGTCAGAGTCTGTATTGGTGTCGATTGCTGACAGGGGCCCTGGCGTAGCTCAGGAAAATTTAGAGGCGATATTTAGGCCTTTTTTCAGGGAGGATACGTCAAGGGACAGGGAGTCCGGTGGGGTAGGTCTCGGCCTTGCCATAGCCAAGAGGGCTCTGGAGTCGAGCGGAGGGGATATAGCCGCCTCCAATCGCGAAGGAGGCGGCCTAGAGGTGACAGTAAGGATAAGGCGGGGACCGAAATCCTAGCCTGGGAGAACCTCCCCTATCCTCTTGTAAAGCAAAAAGGTGACGAAGGACACCACGGCTCCTTTAAACAGGTTGAAGGGAACTATCCCGTAGAGGATCAGGGAGGGCACGTCTTCTATGATCGGTATTATCGACGAGGATAGCTCTATTATCCTGCCCAACGGGACGAACCTTGAGTAAAACGGAAGCAGTATGAGCAAGTTGGTCAGCGAGGCTACTGCCGCCATCGAGGCGATCCCCGTGACCATGGCCGTGATCGCCGTTTTTTTAGTCCTGTTTCGGGAGTATATAATTCCTGCCGGTATCACCAGTGAGCTGCCCATGATGAAGTTGGCGAGCTCGCCCACCCCTCCTGTGGATGTCGACAGGGCGTGGATAACGTTTTTTACCGCCTCTATGAGCACGCCTGCCCCTGGTCCGAAGGAGAAAGCCCCTATAAGCGCCGGAAGGTCGGAGATGTCCAGCTTCAGAAAGACCGGAAATACAGGCAAAGCCGTGTCTATGTACATCAAGACCGCCGCCATCGCGGACAGGAGGGAAGTGCATACCATTTTTCTGGTGGTGCAGATCTTTTTGGTTGCCTCCAAAACTCTCATCCTTTCGTGTTCTCTCTGATATCCCAAAAATGGGCTAAAGCCCATCATATCACTATGACTTGCCCTTGAGAAGATCCTTTTATATTAATATTTTAGACGTACTGACCCCTTATCCATGCGACTATTGGCACGAAGTAGTATAATTAGGTGGTTTGTTCACAGTCCCTGTTTAAAAGGAGATATTCAGATGGACAGATCGGATACCCTTCAACAGGTCATAGAGAGGGTCCAGAGGGACCTGATAGAGAGCGTTAACACGGTCTCGGACTTTCGCAAGGACGAGCTGAGCCGTCTTGAGTCGATCCGGAGGGAGCTGAGACAGGTTCGAGATGAGCTTGCGACCGTGATAGAGGAGCTTGACGCCAGTACCAAGGCGTATTTCGCGGCAAGAGCGGATCTGTCACAGATAGTTAGGACGGGCGGAGAGGCGGAGCAGAGGGAGGTCTACGAGAGGGCGGAGGGCTTTATGGTGGCGAAAGCGGCCCTGTCCGAGAGGGAAAAGGGCCTCAGAAACATGAGGGATTACCTTGAACGGGACGAGAGGCGCGTGGCGGCTCAGGTCGAGAGAAGCGAGGTAATGGCCACAAGATTTCGTCTTGCCCTGGATGTCCTTAACGATAGGGTAGGGCCTGAAAATTCGTCCGAGAAGGACGGTATTGCCCTCGCCTACGGTCTGGTCGAGAGGGAGAGCCGTAGCCTTGCCAGAGAGATACACGATGGGCCGGCCCAGAGGTTCGCAGGAGCCATGATGACGATGGATTTTGCCCTGCACCTGATGGACCGAGGGCATCACGATAGGGCCTGTCAGGAGCTGGGTAAGGTCAAGTCCCAGATGTCGGAGACAATGGACGAGATCAGGTCTTTTTTGTTTTTGCTCTATCCGAGGGACGTCGAGGATGGCCTGGACGTTGCCCTCGTCCGTCTGGCCGAGTCCCTATCCCAAAAGCATGGGATACCCGTCGTCGTTAAATCCCTTGGACCCATGAAGTCCGTTCCGGAATACGTCGGTGCAAACGCCTATAAAATAGCCCGCCAGGCCATCGGTAACGCTCTGGCTAAGGCTAACCCAGAGAGGATTACAGTGATACTGTCCATCAGGTCCGACAGGCTTTTCGTCAAGATAATGGACGACGGATGTGGTTTCGACGTCGATAAGGCCAGAAGATGCGCCAAGGACAGAGGATCCTACGGCCTCGTCTCCATGGAGGAGAGGGCCAAGTTGACCGGAGGGGATCTCAGGGTGGAGAGCGTTCTAGGCCAGGGGACTATCGTCTCCCTGGAGATTCCTCTGATAGGTAGGTGATTTTGTTCGTGTACAATACGGATAATATAAAAGTCGTTGTCGTCGACGATCACGAAATTTTCAGGACCGCCTTAAGGAACATAATTGACCTCGAGGACGGCATGGAGGTTATCGGGGTGGCTGGCGACGGCATGGAGGCGCTGAAGCTCATGGAGACAGTGACCCCTGATCTAGCCTTGATCGACGTTACCATGCCCAGGATGGGCGGATGCGAGCTTGTCAAACAGATGGAGGCCAGGGGCATCTATATACCGGTTATCGCCCTAACCGCCATGGAGGACGAGAGAAGCGTTCTCGATCTTTCCAAGGCAGGGGTGAGGGGTTATGTCCTCAAGACGTCCGGTTTCGACGATCTGGTCAAGGCTATAAGGTCGGTCTATAGGGGAGGGGACTACGTCGATCCCAAGGTAGCGTCCAAGCTCCTGAGCGGTTTTTCCAGGCACAGAGACAGTGGCGATGTCTTCGAGAGGCTTTCGGATCGAGAGATCGAGGTGCTTTTTTGGCTCTCTCAGGGCTTGAACGGCCAGGATATAGCTGAAAGACTGTTTTTGTCCGACAAGACGGTAAAAAATCACATCAGCCATATACTCTCAAAGCTTGGGGTCTCCGACAGGACCCAGGCCGTATCGATGGCTTGGAGGTCGGGGCTGGCGGCCAAGTCACCTGAAGAGTTTAGGCGGTAGTGGAGTTAAAACCACTACCGCCTGTATTTTTTTCAGAGCTTGAACCTGTCCATGTCCTCCTTGAGCTTTTCGGTTCCCTCGAGGAGCTCCTTAGAGCCGGATGCCATCCCCTCCGCTATCTTTAGGGTATTCTCCGATGAGTCCCTGACCGAGTGGACGTTTTCAGCCATCTGGGCGATGGCTGAGGTGACGCTGTCGAGAGCCAGGGCCATCTCCTTGCTGGACGCCGCCTGCTCTTGGGCCACAGCAGCTATGTCCTGGATCGCCTCGTTTAGGGAACGGATATCCTCCAGGGATCTTGCCATCTCGTCTTTGGTATCCCCAGCGAAGGCCAGGGAGTTGCCCATGCGAGATGCCGTATCCCTGGTCATGTCCATGGTCTTTTTCGTCTGTGACTGAAGCCCCTCGATGAGGTCGTTGACGCTTCCCGCCGCCACAGATGACTCCTCCGCCAGTTTTCTTACCTCCTCCGCCACCACTGCGAACCCTCTTCCTGCTTCACCAGCCCTGGCAGCCTCTATGGCCGCGTTCAGAGCTAATAGGTTTGTCTGATCAGCGATTTTGGTGATGGTCTCCACGAAGGTGGATATGGACCTGACCGACTCTCCAAGCTGTTCCATGTCCAAAGTGCTGGCGCGTGACATCCTCTCCGCCTCGGTCACCTCGTCCATTAGCCGATCCATGTGAGAGGTGGATTTCTCTGCCCTTTCGGACGTTCTGGCCGCTATCTCCGCCCCGTCGGTTGTCCTCTGGGCCACCGCGACGGCTCCCCCCGCTATCTCCTCTATCCCGGCGTTGGCCTGCTCCAAAGAGGCCGAGCTTGTCTCCAGATCGCTGACCACCTGCGATACGGCGCTGCGGATTTTCTCCATAGCCTGGGCCGTGTCCTCGCTCATCCTGGACATGCCTCGGGCCTTATCGGTGGTCCGGTCCGACTCGTCCCTGGCGCTGCCTATCATGACCCTCTGTGCCTCAAGCATAAGGGCTAGTGATCGGGACAGGTCGCCGACCTCGTCTTTTGGCATCGGCCCAAAGTCAGCCTCGGTGGCGGATATATCCCCCTCTCCTGCCTTCCTGGCCACCTGAGCTACCCTCGTGATTGGGCCGGTTATCCTCTTTGCCACGGTCCATAGGACGAGGATCAAAAAGGCCACGGCCAGCACGGCTGATATGGCTATTGTCCTGTTGAGCCTCTTTATCGGGGCTAGGGCCTTATCCATAGGGAAAACCAGCTCGAACATCCATGGGGTGTCTATACCCTCGATAGATATGGGGACGTATTGATGTAGCATAGTGCCCTCTTCGTCGTCCAAAAGAATCGCGTAGGTTCCCCCTTGGGATACCGCCTCGATGGCCCTGTCAATGTGGGGCACGTCGCTTTTTTTGCCGAGGACGTCATCTCTGGGCGAAGCGGCGTATATGCCCTGGTTCGTCAGGATGGACGCGTACCCCGTATCGAGGGGACGGATGTCGCCCACCATCTCCCTCATGCCCGAGATCTCCAGTTCCGAGTACATGGCCCCGACGAACTTGCCCTGGTCCATTATGGGAAGGCCGTAGTCCACCACAGTCACGCTGGCTCCCTCAAAGGTCCAGGTCGCTGGGGAAAATATCCTCGCCTTACCTGAGTCTTTTATGCCAAGGTAGAAGCCACCGGGCTGGAGGTAGCCGCCGTCGGCGGTGCAGGGCTGTATGGTCGCCTTCCCCTTGGAACGGGCGACCCACGGGACATACCTTCCGTCGCTGTTGTGACCTGTCTTGCCCGCGTAGGACTGGTCCTTGCCGTCCAGCTGATCCGGCTCCCACACCGTGTAGAGGCCGAACAGGAAGGGGTCCCCGTCCAGGGTGCTCTTCAGCAGGCTGTCGTACTGTTCTCTGGTGGCACCGGCCTCTCTCAGCCCCAGAAAACCGTCTCGGAGCTTCACCGCGGTCTGGGTCAGATGGGTAAAATCGCTCTGGATCTGGTTGGCGTGTTTAAAGGTGGTGGCCAACACTTTTTCCTCAAGTTCCTCCATCGACCTCGATTTGACCGTGGTGCTCACTATAGTTATCACCAAGGAGAACACCAGCGCCACAGGAACGATAACCCAAAACGACATCTTGCCTCTAAGGCTCACGAAAAACTCCCCCGATCAGGTATTTTGGTGTGAAACTAAAGCCCTAAGTTTTACGATTCAAAGATACCACTCGGATTACTAAAAAGCATCCATATCGTTGGGTCTATTCCGTAACGTTTTTCGTGATTTTTATGTCAATCGCGACTATCTCAGGTCTGGAGCTGGTCCTGATAGGCGGCCCCCAGGTTCCTACGCCGCAGGAGACGTAGACGTAGGGACCTCCGAGCTTTTTCAATCCCCAGTCCAGGGGGTAGATCATCGAAGTTATGAATTGGAACGGAAAGATCTGTCCTCGATGGGTATGGCCTGACAGGACCAGGGCTGCCTCCTCTGAGGACGCCTCGTCCAGTGCCCGAGCGACTGGGGTGTGATCGAGAACCACCACAGGCTCCTTTCCCTGTGGCATGATCTTTTTCAGCGGCGACCTGGAAAGACCCATCCTAGGTGCCTGGATGTCCTCCCTGCCCAATATCCACAGGGAGCCATCCACCAGCACCGCTCTGTCCCTGAGTAAGGTCACTCCGGCACTCTCCAGTATCATCTGGGATTTACCTATGCCCAGATAGTACTCGTGGTTTCCCGGCGAGCCGTAGATCCCTAACGGGGCCTTCAGTTCCCTAAGTCCCTGGGCTATCAGCTCCAGCTTAGGCCCGTCGGGGCCGTCCAGAATGTCCCCTGCCATAAGTATCAGGTCCGGCGACAGGCCGTTTGTCCGCTCTATCACCCGATCCAGCCATTTTGGGGAGGTCATGGAGGATATATGTAGGTCCGTGATGAGGGCTATCCTGATGGATCGGTCCTCCGTGCCTGGGATCTCCAGAGATATGGTCTTCTCCACAGGATACCGGGCGTTTATCAAGCCTCCGGCGACGATTGCCAGGGAAAGCCCGGTCCACAGAGCGAATATCGGCACGCTTACTTTTGCCTGAGGAGGAAGACGAAGGACGATCCTTCCCAGTCTCCACAGGTCCCAGAGGATGGCGGGGATCACCAGGTTGGGCAAGTAGGCCATCCAGAGATAGCCTATGTGTAGAAGATAGGGCCTGACGTCCTCTGGAACGATCCCTAAGTTCAGTCTGCCCAGAGGAAACGAGAGGGCCGCCGCCATACCGATCGTCACGGCCCAGTTGCGAAAAGCTCCGGCGGGCAGAGTGGAGGCCCACCGGAGCGTACCGTACAGGCTGAAGGAGCCGTATACGGAGAAGAATACCAGGAAAAAGATTCTCATGGATCAGGAGAGGGAGTTCACTATCGTCTCAAGGGCTTCTCTGGAGCCCGTCCTAAGGAACAACGGTTCTGTGTTCTCGCCGTAGATCCCCAGGTTGTCCTCGAAGGTCGGTTTGCCCTCCTGACGGTAGAGGATACCAAGGGGATATCTGTCGGTCCTCATGGACAGTTCCAGAGCGGCTGCTCTGTCCGTCTCATCGTGGTCCTCCAGGACGTAGGTGTTGTCCTTGAACCACTTAAAGGTGTTTATCCTGTTGAAGGACACGCAGGGCTGGAATATGTCGACCAGCGAATAGCCTCTGTGTCCTATGGCTGCCTTCATTATCTCCACGGTGTGGTCAAGGTTGCCCGAGAAGGCCCTCGCCACGAAGGTGGCTCCCTGGACCAGTGCCAGGGCCAGGGGGTTTACCGGATCGCTGGCGACCCCTCTAACCTGTATGGGGGTGGTCATGCCCTTTGGTGACGTAGGGGAGGCCTGTCCCTTGGTCAGGCCGTAGACCATGTTGTCGTAGACCAGGTTGGTTATGTTTGGGTTGCGACGAATGGAGTGGAGGAAGTGGTTTCCTCCCTCTCCGTACATGTCCCCGTCCCCGCCGATTGCCAGCACCGTGAGGCTTGGGTTGGCCGCCTTGACCCCGGTGGCGTGGCTCAGGGCCCTGCCGTGGAGGCCGTTTAAGAAGTTGCACTTCATAAAGTGGGGGGTCTTTGCCGCCTGGCCTATTCCCGATACAACAGTGACGTCCTCGGGGTTGAGGTCCAGTTCCTCCAGTGCTATTTTCAGGGCCTCCAGTATCTTAAAGTCTCCGCATCCGGGACACCAGGCCAGATCCGCCCCGGGAAGGTCGAAGTTCGATTCTCTCATGGCTATTCCTCCTGGTCGGTTATCCTGGACAGGCCCTCTCGGACCTGTTCCACAGAAAATTGAAGTCCGCAGTAGTTTCTCAGGTGGCCGTCGGCCTCTTTGCCGGTTAGCTTCCTTATCTGACCCTCAAGCTGGCCGTCGTGGTTGCCCTCGACTACGATAAGCTCTCTGGCCGACTGGATCAGCGCCAGGTCCTGGTCCACCATCGGCCATATCTGCCTGATTCTAAGCAGGGCGGTGTCGGAGAGGTTCAGCTCCTCAAGGGCCTCCTCCACCATAGGGCCGGTGGAACCCCAGCAGACTATGAGCCTGGTCCAGTTGTCCGGGCCGGACAGCTTCCCCGGAACTCCGTCCTCTTTAAGCCACCGCTCTTTTTTGAACCTCTTGTCGGACATTCTAACTCTGAGCTCGAAGTCCTCGAAGACGTGCCCCTCCTCGTCGTGCTCGTGGCTGTCGCAACCGACCAATCCATCCCCGTAGCCCGGCACGGACCTCGGGGATACGCCGTCTGGCGTTTCCTCGTAGCGGCGGTATTTTGGGGTCGACTTAACGACGCACTTATCCGGCTCAGGGGCTGAAAAGGCCTCCGTCGGGACGTCTCTGATGGTGTTCAGTATGTACTGGTCCGTCAGGATCACCGACTGGACCTGGTATCGGTGGACCATCTGAAACGCCTTGGCTGTGAGCTGAAAAGCCTCCTCCAGGGTTCCAGGGGCCATGACCAGCCTGGGAAACTCGCCGTGTCCGGCGTGGACCGCCAGGTTTAAGTCCGCTTGTTCCGTCCTGGTCGCCATTCCGGTGGCTGGGCCGGGCCTCTGGCCCAGGTGAATCACAAGAGGGGTCTCCGCCACTCCCGCCAGGCTGAAACCCTCGTACATAAGCGAAAATCCCCCACCGGATGTGGTCACCAACGGGCTGGCTCCAGCGTAGGACGCCCCTACGGCCATGTTTATCGCCGATATCTCGTCCTCCACCTGTTCCACGGCTATTCCAAGCCTGAGGGCGTTTTTCGCAGCAAAACCAAGCACCCCAGTGGCTGGGGCCATTGGATAGGCTGTGACGAAGTCGCACCCTCCGGCGACCGCCCCCATCGCGATAGCCTCGGAGCCTCCGACGATCTTTCTGTCCGAGGTGTTGCCCTTAGAGGGCGAGGGAAGATGGGGAAAACGTCCCCTTATCTCCGTCCCCAGCTTTACCCCTACTCTACAGGCCGAGGAGTTCTGTTCCACCGTGTCTTCCCCTTTTTTGCCGAATCGAGAGCGGAAGAAATCGATTGCCTCATCCTCCAAAGAGTCGGTCAGGCCCAGGATTATTCCAGCTGCTATGACGTTGGAGTACAGCTGCGATCCCGCCTCCTTTGCCATGGAAGAGAGAGGAATATCGTTGAAGTTGCGGTGATCCCTAAGCCATAGGTCCGTCACCACCGAACTGTCGGCGACGATCACGGTATCGCTGTCGACCCTACTTTGGATGTTTTTTCTGATTCCAGGGCTCAGTGCCACCAGAAGATCTATTCTGTCCACCAGGCCGTCCACTGGCTCAGAGGCTATCCTCACCTCGGTGGAGTTGTTGCCACCTCTGACCCTGGACATATACTCCCTGCTGGCGAACACGTGGTAGCTCGACCTTTTGAGTACTCTGACCAGTATGTCCTCCACGGTCTGGACCCCAAGCCCCGCCGCCCCGCATATGACGACCGAAAGATCCCGATCTAAAGCCATACAAGCTCCCCCCTCATCTCATATATGACGTACACGAACTATCCTACCACAACAAGCCTGGTTATTGAACAAAAATTCCAGGTATTATGCTGGGGAATAAATTATACAAAATACTTTCAATGAACCTATTGGATAAACTCACTTGAGTGGTATACTTGGGGCATTATATAAGATCTTGTATATCTCTTTGGATTCAATAGGCTCCGTCCTGCGTCTTAGGTGCAGGTGACAATACTTAGGGAGGTATCATCGATGAAGAAATCTTTGCTGTTGTTTTTGTTCTGCTCCATCTTTTTTAGTGCGGCGTCTGGCTTTGCAGGTGACAAGGTCTACAAGTTAAAGCTGGCAACGGTGGTAACCCCTCCTCATCCTTGGACCATCGCAGGAGAGGCCTTTGCAAAGAGGATTGAGGAGGTAACTGAAGGTAAGGTGACGGTGTCCTTTCACCACAGCTCATCGCTCGGCAACGATCAAAACATGATCGACGGCATGAGGATGGGGGTAATAGACATGGCCATCGCTGGAACCACTCCTCTTGCCTCGTTCGTCCCGGAGTTCTCGGTCTTCAGCGTTCCTTTCCTGTTTCAGAGCGAGGAGGTTTTCGACAGGGCCATGGCCCACGATAGCCCTCTGTTTCAGTACTTTGTCCAAAAGGTTCAGGATAGGAAGCTTGGCATAACCATACTGTCCCTGTGTGGTGGGGGGGTCAGGACCGTCTCGAACAACATTCGTCCCATAGTGGTACCAGAGGATATGAAAGGGATGAAGATGAGGGTCACGGCTAACCCCATAACCAGCAAGATCTGGTCCGTTACGGGCGCTCTTCCAAGCCCTATGGCATGGGGAGAGATCTACTCCGCAATGCAGACCGGTGTCGTAAACTGCTTCGACAGCACCATCAGCGGCTACTACGGAAGCAAGTACTACGAGGTCGCTCCTTACCTGGCTAAGACAAACCACGAATACATGGTCTCCTACGTGGCGATAAGCGATATGACGCTTAAGAAGCTTCCCGCCGAGTACAAGGATGCCGTGGTCAAGGTCGCCGAGGAGGTCGGTCTACTGGTCACCTCGACTGGACGCCAGTTTGACGAGGAAAAACTGGTCGATATGGTCGAGAAGCATGGGGTAAAAGTCAACGAAGTCGATTCCGCTGCGTGGGTAGAGCTGTATCGTCCTCTTCAGGACGAGATGGTCGAAGGCCTCAGCGGTACCGATGATGGGGCCAAGATCCTTGAGATCATAAGGTCCATCCAGTAGGGGATCTGAGGGCCCTCTATCAATGGGGGCCCTTTACTTGTTGAACGGGGGTGCCGGGGATGGGTTTTTTGTCTAAAATTAACTCTGCTCTAGAGTTTGTCCTTAATTGGCTTTGTGGTGTGCTTTTGTTGTCTTTTTCCGCAATAGTCCTCCTCCAGGTTGTGGCCAGAAACTATCTCAATATGGCCTTTACCTGGACGATAGAGCTATCTTTGATGCTTTTTATTTGGACTGTGTTCATGGGTGCCGCAGTGGCTTTAAGGAGAAGATCCCATTACATAATAGAGCTCTTCCCATCGCGCTGCGTCAGGCTCAACGCCTTTTTGGATCTGGTGTCCGACTGCATCTGCTTTTTATTCATATACGTTCTCATAAGAGGTGGATTGGCTTTTACGGAAATGTCGCTGCTTCGCTACTGTAGCAGCATAGAGATAAGCCAGGCTTGGCTGATAGGTGTGATCCCTCTCTCTGCCTCCGTGATGGCGTTGTTCTGTTTCGAGAATCTTTTCAAGGATATAAGGGCCTTTAAAGACGCCCTTTCCGGGGAGGTGAGGGGATAATGGAGGCTTTAGCGTTGCTTATGGGCAGTTTTTTTGCCCTCATTTTTATAAGGGTCCCTATAGCCTTTGCCCTTGGCATATCCTCTATCGCCACCATCTTCTACCTGGATCTGCCCCTCTCCGTGGTCTTAAACCAGATGTATTCCGGTATCGATTCCTTCCCCCTCTTGGCTGTGCCGTTTTTCATGTTGCTGGGACGGCTTATGAACGACGGAGGTATCACAGAAAAGCTCATGAAGGTATCCGATGCATGGGTGGGTCACATCAGGGGAGGTTTGGGGCATATAAACGTGATGGTCAGCATGCTCTTTGCCGGTCTTTCCGGCTCTGCCGCAGCGGATACCGCTGGGATAGGATCTATGCTGATACCTACGATGGTTAAGTCCGGTTTTGATAGGCCGTTTTCGGTTGCGATAACGGCGGCTTCCTCCACGTTAGGTGTGATAATACCGCCAAGCATAATGATGGTGGTCTACGGAGCTTTAGGTCAGGTCTCCATAGGAGCTCTCTTCTGGGCTGGAGTCGTCCCTGGGATTCTTATCGGATTTTCTCAGATGGGCTATTGTTACTACAGGGCAATAAAGTACAACTACCCGCGGTGTGAAAGAGTACCCATGAAGAGCAGATTTAAAATAACCTTGATGGCTATTCCTCCTCTTTCCCTGCCGCTGATAATTCTCGGAGGTATAACCACAGGGGTTTTCACCGCCACGGAGGCCGCTTCGATCGCCGTCGCCGTAGGGCTGATCCTGGTGTTGTTTGTATATCGCCACATAGGGTTTAGTGAGCTCCCGAGGGTCTTTGCCGACTCTGCGATAGGCTTCTCTCTGCCGATATTCATGGTCTCGGCCGCCGGCGTGATGGGGTGGCTTATAGCTTATCTGGAGACGCCGCAGCTCATATCCGAGTATATTCTGTCCGTCACCACGTCTTATTACGGAATATACGCGATGATAGTGGTTTTCCTTCTGATAATGGGGACTTTTTTGAGCCCTATCACAACGATAATAATATTTATGCCCATTCTTCAGGGATTAGGGAATGCAGCGAACCTTAATCCTGTGCATCTTGGGATAATAGTAAACCTGACCCTCGCCTTGGGCATGATAACGCCGCCCTACGGTATATGCCTGCTTATAGGAGCTCAGATAGGGGAGATCTCGGCTCCGAGGGCTTTCTTGGCCACCGTTCCGATGTTGTTGTTAGCTATAGGAATCATAATCGCTGGGATTATCTTCCCCGATATTTTCCTATTTTTGCCTAGACTGATAATGCCTGGGTCAGTGTGATAAGTTTGTTTATAATGTTTTGGAGGGACTGATTTTTTATGCTTACTCACAGAGAGAGGGTCAAAAAGGCCCTTAATTTTCAGGAAACCGACAGGATGCCCTACAGCCTGTGGATGCACTACCCCAACATGGATCGCCACCCCAGGCGTCTGGCGGAGCTTGCCCTTTTAAACCAGAAGAAGTATGATCTTGATTTCATTAAGTTTATGCCTTACGGGATGTACTCTACCGTCGATTTTGGGATGGATCTGGATCTGTTTCCCGGCTTCGAGGAGGCCCCTGTAGGGCACGAGCCCCTGATAAAAAACGTCGATGACTGGGATAAGATAAGCCCAGTGTCAGGGACGGAAGGGGAGTACTCGATCGTCCTTGAGGCCCAGAGGCTGCTCTTTTCCATGTTGGATGAGAGGATTCCGTTTCTCCAGACCGTGTTCAGCCCCATGACCACAGCCGTAAAGATGTGCAGCTGTGCCGACGTGTTGGTCTCTCACCTTAAAGAGAAGCCCTACAAGGTTCACAGGGCCCTGGAGATCATAACCGAGACCACGAAGCAGTTTGTAAAGGCCGCCGTGGAGGGCGGTGCTGACGGAGTTTTCTTCGCAACCCAGATGTCGAGCAAAAAAATCATGGGCAAGGACGACCATGACGAGTTTGTCAAATCCTATGACCTGGAGATCCTTAAGACAGTGGCAGATAGGACTTGGTTTAACGTCCTCCATCTTCACGGAGCGGAGGTCATGATAGAGGACATGCAGGACTACCCGGTACAGGCCCTTAGCTGGCACGACAGAGATGACGGTCCTTCGATGGACCACGTTCGTTCCTTCAGCAAAAAGGCCTTCGTAGGTGGGCTTAGCTGGGGAAAAAACTGGCTTGGTAAGACCGATGAAGAGGTGGCTTCAGAGGTCAGGGAGGTCTCGTCGAGGCACGGGGGCAAAGGTATCATCCTGGGCCCTGGCTGCGTGATAGACCCAGCTACCCCGGTGGAGAGGCTTGAGCTGGTCCATCGTCTGGTCTCGGAGGGTGCGGGACGATAGGCCAAACAGCCAAGGGACGCTTGAGCGTCCCTTGGCTGTTGTTTGATGGGAGGTGTTTTTTTGCATGGATTGTTCACTATCCTTCCTGTGGTGGTAGTTATGGCGGCAGGATGGTTTTTGCGTAGCTTCGATAAAATTGACGACTCTGGACTCGGGCAAATTAACAGCGTCTTATTTTGGCTCGTGATGCCTGCTATACTGTTCAGGGCTGGACTTAAGCTGGATTCCTCAGCTTTTTCCGATCCAATTTACCCCCTGGTCCTTTATGGGTCGTTCGCGCTCGTCATAGCCCTGGTCTTTTCATCGGTGCTAGTCTTACGCATCCCTAAGGAGAGGGCCGCCGTCTCTGTGCTTGGGGCTGTGAGAAGCAACGTCGTTTTTATAGGTCTGCCTATGCTGTCAATGCTTGCGGGGTCCGACGGCGTAGCGGCCCTTTCGGTGTACCTATCCATAGGGATGCTCTTTTATAACACCGTGCCTATGGCCTGTTCTCAGATGATACTGGAGGGGCGTTTCTCCTCCGCAGCTATAGGCAGGGCCTTGGTCGATGCGGTGAAAACCCCTTTGATATTAGCTGGTGCCTCCGGTGTGGCGCTTTCATTGCTGGGTTTTGGGGAGCTGATCCCCAGTTGGCTTTTACAGGCGTTGGACTTGGTATCGGATTGTGGCAGTGGAATGGCGCTGATAGTTATAGGGGCATCCTTGAACCTGAGGGGCCTTGTCCCCTCTTTGGCCCATTCTTGGGGTGATATCGCGGTCAAGCTGTTGCTTTTGCCTGCTGTCGTTTGGCTTGGCTTTTACGCCTTCCCTCCTGTGGATCCATTTCAGGCCAAAGTAGCGGTGCTGATATCGGCTTTATCCCCTGCCTTCAACACTTTTATAATTGCTGACGGGATGGGGATGGATTCGTCCTATGCGGCGGATTATATAGCAGTTTCAACCGTTGTAGGGATTTTTTCCGCTGCACTGTGGATAGAGTTCCTTTTTTGACGGTGAGTAGACGTTATAATAGGTCTGACGGTTGATCTATCTGGAGGAAGGAGGCTGAGGCTTGTGAGTCATAGCCCAGCGTTATCTTGTCGCGACGATAAAACGGCTAAGGGCAGAGTCTATCAGGAGATAAAAGAGAGGATCATAAACGGTGTTTACGGAGGAGGACGGCAGCTCAGGCAGGAGGAGCTCGCCGAGGAATTTGGAGTCAGCAGAATACCTGTAAGGGAGGTACTGATACAGCTCGACGGGGAGGGGTTAGTTGAGATGCACCCCTACAGAGGGGCGGTGGTGTCTCCTCTCTCCTCGGAGGAGGCCAAGGAGCTCTTCGAGATCAGGTATATACTCGAGTCAGCGGCCTTACGGTTTTCGTCCGAGAGGATGACCGAACGCGATTATCTCGATATGGAGGTCCTGTTGGACGATGCTGAGGCTGAAAGCGATGCCTTCAGCAGGACGGAGAAGAACAGGACCTTCCATTCCAAACTATACGGCTATTGTGGCCGTCCGAGGCTTCTGGAGATGATAGACGGGCTTCACTCTGGCGTCGATCGTTATCTCAGGGTCTATTTGAGGTTGATGGATTACCAGCAGGACTCTACCGAGGCTCACAGGGAGATGCTCAAGGCCTGTAGAGAGGGCCGTCTTGACGAGGCCTGTAGGCTTTTAAAAAAGCATCTTGACGAGGCCTCCGATCGTATACGTCGCTTTCTTGCTTTCTCCTAGGATAGCTGTTATTCCGCTATAAATCGTTCTATCCTTTCACACGCGTTTGCTAGGCTTTCTTTTAGGATCGAGACCGCTTTTTCTGGGTTGCCCTCCATGCCTGCACAGACGATTTCCTTGTGCTTGCTGTGGTGCTCGTTTGAGTCCACCGTTTGGTGGTATATCCTGACGTATCTTACGACAGGAGCTCTGAGGGAATTTATCATCTGACATAGCTTAGGAAGGTCAGACTTGTTGTATATATATGAATGAAAGTCCCAATTTATCGTGCTTAACATAGTGGGATCCTGTTCAAGAAGGCCTTTCTCCGCGAGAGTCATGGCCTCTTTGTACTCATCGGGGGTCATCTTTTTAAGGGCTGTCTCTAAGGCCATACATTCCAGCACGGAGCGAATTAAAAATATCTCCCGTACCTCTTTCTTGGATATGCTCCTCACGACGGCTCCCTTGTATGGTTCGTATGTGACGTATCCCTCTCCCTCGAGCTGGATAAGGGCCTCTCTCACAGGGGTGCCGCTCACGCCGTACCTCTTTGCCACCTCCGCTGCTCGAATCTGCTGGCCGCTTTGTAGCTGTCCTGTAAGGATCTTGTCTTTTATGGCTGAGTAGATCTTTTCTTTGTTTGTCTGAGATATCTCGGGGATTTTTTTGTGTTGCAATTGAAAGACCTCCATAGTGGTGACTTTTAAAGCCTGGGGTATAATTATACCTTACTTTAGTCTTGAGAAGACGTCAGGGTGATCTACGGTTAGGCGGGCACCCGGACGTCTTCTCAAAGGGTTTTTAACCTCTACGAGCTACTGTTTTGAGGCCGCAAACTTCGCCTTTGCCCATGGTCCCACAAGAGAGAGGACTATGAGCCCAAACAGGAGGGCAGAGAGGGGACTTCCAACCAGTTTCAGCGGATTTCCTCCGGTTAGGATGAGTGCCCTTCCCAGTTCCGATTCCACCAAAGGCCCCAGTATGATGCCTAAGACGAAGCAGGCCAGGGAGTAGCCTCCTCTTTTCATCATGTAGCCCAAAAACCCAAAGACCAGCATGAGAGCTACGTCGAACATGTTGTTCCTGATCGCGAACGATCCCATCACGCATAGGGCCATTATTATAGGGGCCAGTATAGTAGTCGGGAGCGAGGAGACCTTAGCGATCTTTTTTGCCGCAATGGCGCCGATAAGGAGCATCAGCAGGTTAGCTACGAACATCCCAAAGAGAAGCGAGTAGGCCACCTCGGCGTGTTGGGTAAAGAGCTGTAGGCCCGGTTTTAGCCCGTGGATAAGCAATCCACCGAGGAAGACGGCCGATACCGAGTTACCGGGGATACCCAAAGTAAGCAGAGGGACTAGGGATCCTCCTGTGACCCCGTTGTTGGCGGTCTCCGATGCGGCCAATCCCTCCATAGAGCCTTTCCCGTATAGCTCAGGCTGGTCGGAGTGTTTTTTTGCCTCGTTATAGGCCATCGCTGAGGCTATGCTCATGCCTGCACCTGGTATTATCCCTATGATGGTCCCGATCACCCCTGAGCGAAGGAAGTTCCACCACATCCCCTTGATGTCGCTCCACCTCGGCAGGGTGCTACCGACGTCGGGGATTCTTCCCTCGTACTGTATGGTCGTCCTCGACTGTGATGAAAGGGCGAAAACCTGACAGGCGGAGAAAAGTCCTATGACAGCTGGGACCATGGGGATTCCGTCGAACAGGGGCATTATGTCGAATGTATAGCGGTACGAACCGGTCATTGAGTCCACCCCCACCGTCGCCAGGAGCAGCCCGAAGGCTCCGGACAGCAGTCCCTTCACCATAGATCCCTTGGATAGCCCGACTATGATAGTCAGTCCGAAGAGGGCGAGGAAGAAAATCTCCGATGGGCCGAACAGGAGGACCAGCTTCGCCAAAGGAGGCGCTATCATGAGCAACGCTACGGAGCTTATGATACCTCCTATGAAGGACGAGAAGGTGGCCATACCAAGGGCCTGTCCTCCCCTGCCCTGCTTCGTGAGCTCATATCCATCTATGGCGGTTATTATCGCCGAGGGGGTCCCGGGAGTCTGGATCAGTATCGCCGAGATTGATCCTCCGTAGGTGGATGCGCAGTATATGGCGACTAGAAAGATCAGCCCAGTTTCCGGTGACATGGAGAAGGTCACGGGGATGAAAAGGGCGACTCCCATTGTGGACGTAAAGCCAGGAAGGGCCCCTATAACTATGCCGAGAACGGTTCCCGTGGCTGCCATGAGCAGGTTTATAGGGGCAAAAACGTTGAGCAACGCCGATAAGAGTACGCTTACCACTTTTTCTACCTCCTAAATGTCGGGGAAGAGCATTCCGCTTGGCACCGGGACTCCCAGCGCTACTTTAAAAGCCAGGTATACTATCAGCTCTAATACGATGCAGGTGATTATTGTCGCCTTTAATTTCTTGAATCCCAGAAGCTGAGTCATCGAGATGACGAATATAGGCGTAGCTATGAAATACCCAGCTACCGCAACAAGCCCCACGTACAAAACCGATAATATCGAGGATATGTAGAGCTTTTTCGTGACAGTATCCTCCTGCTTTGACGCGGTCGCCTTTCCTCGCAACTCCTTTAAGACCAGTATGGTGGTCAGAAGTATGACCATAGCAGCGATGGCCCTCGGGTAGTTGGCGGCGTTGCCCTCAAAATCGTTTGTGTTGAAGATAAAAACCAGCGAAGCGACGTAAAAAAAAGCATAAAGGGTGTAATCTATTATCTTTGACTGATGCCCCACAAAAAGCCCCTCCCCCATGTCTTTATGAGGGTATCCGGGAGTCGGTCGCTCCCGGATACCCTACAGATCTTTTAAGCTACCAAGGATTGGTTTTCCACTCGCTCTTATAGTAGGAATCCATTTCCTTAAGGGCCTCGTCGTACTGGCTCGAGTCCATGTACTGGAGAGGAAGCTGCATCTCCTTGGCCTTTTTTATGAACTCAGGATCCTTAAGGGTTTTATCGATGGCGTCCTCTATGACCTTGATCTTGTCTGGGTCCATTCCGGCTGGCGCAGCGACGCCTCTGTAAGACACCTGAAGGACGTCGTACCCCTGTTCGATGAAGGTCGGTACGTCCTGTGCCATGGCGCTTCTCTCCTTCGACCCGACGCCTAAAAGCCTGATGGAGCCGTCCTCGTACTGGCTGTATATCTCCGATATGTTCATGATGCAGGCGTCGACATGGCCGCCCAGAAGCGACACGACGCTGGGCGCGGACCCTTCGAAGGGGACTTTCCTGAGCGACAGGCCGTAGTTCTGTTCGAACTTGGATAGGACCCTGGCCTCCGACGTCCCTGGACCGCTGTAGCCTATGGAGACCTCCTTTGCCTGTGCTGCGGCAACGAAGTCCTTCAGGTCCTTTATTGGGCTGTCGGATTTCACGACTATGACCCCTGGATCCATCACTATGTTCGCTATGGGAACAAAGCTATCCAGCGTGTATCGACATTTTTTGCCCCTCTGGATCGGATGCAGCAGTATCGTTGGGGGGTTTATAAAACCGATCGTGTAGCCGTCTGGCTTGGAGTTGGCTATGGCGGTGAACCCGATCTCTCCCGCCGCTCCAGGCTTGTTTATCACGGCGAATTTCTGCCCTATGTGCTTCTCGACGTGCCTGAAAAGAACCCTAGCGGCGGTATCGGTTCCACCTCCAGGGGCGAACGCGACGATAACCTGTATCGGTCTCTCTGGGTAAGCGGCCAGGGCTGTTCCGATAGTTGCGACGGAGAGGAATACTCCTAACGCTAAAACAAGGGATTTCTTGATTGACGACCTCATCTTTACACCTCCAGATTGTGTTTTTATCGATTTTTTTGCCTGATCCATGGTCCTGCTACCGACGTTCTGTGGCTAAGCCTCCTTCCCATACGTTATTTCTTACCTCCTCGACGAACCTGAGTGCCTGATCCATAAGCGGATAGCGGATCACGCATCCAGGGCTGAGCAGATGTCTTTTTCCCTGGGACTGTTCAACCGATGCCTCGATCTGTGCCTTTATCTCGTCGCGGTTATTGGCGGTTATGCTGTGGCGGTTGATCCCGCCCATTAGGGCAAGATCCGTCCTGTTTTTTGCCTCAGCGATAGTTGGCTCCGTCTCCCATACATGCCAGTTCAACAGTTGCACCGGATAATCGGCGATGGTATCGAACATCACGTCTGTTCCGTGAAGGTGTATGGTGTTCATCCAGCCCTTGTTTGCTCCCTCGAGGGCCTTGAGGTCGTATTTTTTGCCGTATCGCTCGTACTCCTCCACTGTGAGGACGGAGTTGGTAGCCATCTGGGTTGCGAAGAAGACGCCTGCCGCTCCCCTGTCCACGACCTCCTCACATAGCCTTGAGACGGTCTCCGAGATGGCCTCCAGCGCGAATTCAAGCAGATCCCGCTTGCCCTGTCTTATGGTCTCCACCACTTTGCCTTTTGATATTTTGCTGGCGATGGTGAGCGGACTGAACACGGTGAAGAGGATAGGAACCTCGTCTCCGATGGCGTCCCTGATCATCTCAAAGGAGGTGATCTCCCTCTTCAGCGCCTTTGCCGACGTGGTGAGTGGCTCTATCGCACTCCAATCGTCGTCGCAGTTGACAGGCGTCTCCTCTATGGTCGCGACCCCCCCCTTGCAGATCTGGGAAAAATCGCAGCGACATCCAAAGTCCTCCACGGCGTACATGCCGTTGGGCATGGTCTTCACGAAGTCGATGTCGTAGGCTCTATAAAAGTCCACCGTTTTCGTCGCTAGAGCGTTGGGGTCAAGATCAAAGTCGGGAAAATGAGACCAAAAAGCGTAAGGAATACGGTCAAATTCCTCTCCTGCCAGTGCTGCGGCTATTCTCTCGTGGTGATTCATATAGCTAGCCCAATCTCTTGGATACGATATCTATCACCACGGCGTCGACGTCCTTCATCCCTTTTACGTTCAGCGTCACGGCGTTCTCCACCGTCTTGGAGATGTTTGACGGATCGACTACCCCTTGAGCCCCTTTCAGGAACTTGCCGTCCAGGGCCACCATCGCGGCGCAGTATGACTCAGCGGCTCCGGTGGACACCTTGAGGGCGCATGTCTCCTTTGCGCCGTCGCATACCATGCCGATAAGGTTGCCTAGGACGATCTCCATTGCCTTGGTGGACTGCTCCACTGAGCCTCCAAGAAGGTGAACTATCCCAGCTGCTGCTCCTGCTCCAGCTGCTACGGCACAGCCGCAGACGGGGCTCAGCCGGCCCATCCTGCTTTTGGTGAAGCTGGTGCTGAGGTGGCTGAAGGTTATGGCCTCGGCTATCTCCCTGCGGTTTTTCCCGTGGAATCTGCCTGCTATATAGACCGGCAGTATGGCGGTGATGCCGTGGTTACCGCTTCCGGCGCTGCTCATTACCGGTAGAGGAGCTCCGTCCATCCTGGCATCGGACGCTGCCGCCGCTATGGCCCTTATCTGAGAAGCGAGGTCTCGGTCGTACAGGTCACCAGCCATGGCTCTGACGGTCTTTCCCAGCCCTAGCCCAACTTCATGGGTAAGACCGTATTCGGCTATCTCCATGTTCATATCGACTCCGGCCATCACGGTCTCCACATCGTCGTCGTCCAGTTGGGACGCCATGGCGACCAGATCTGAATAGCCCATCTCTGCGACCTGTACAGAGACTGGTTTGATCGAATTGGCCTGAGATGTCTCTTCCTTTTGAAAAACGGTCTCTCCGTCTTTTTTTACGGAGACTATGTTTGTGTGAGTCCCCTCTATGACGCAGCTGGCGTCGTGGCCGTTTCCTGCGACCTGGGCCATGACGTATACGCCGTGTCTGGCCATGTCCGCCTCAAGGGCGATGGATCCACGGTTGACCATCTCCTGGGCTAGCTTGATATCTCTTTCGGTGGCGTCTTTAAGTACCTCTAAGCCATAGTCGGATTTGCCGCACACGACGGCCAACGCAGCGGCTATAACGTTGCCCCTGAGGCCCCCTGTTCCAGGTATACCCACGGCAACGCCGTTTTTGAATATGCTATCGCTCACCGTAACGGAGACTGTCGATACATCCTCTGCCAGGGTCTCTGTGGCTCTGGCGACCGCTAAAGCCACTGCCCCTGGCTCAGTACACCCTAGGGCGGGCTTTACCTCTTGCGCTAAAAACTCTTTGATTGTGAACATGGCGTCCTCCCGACTATGGTTTGTATGGCTTATGATATGCAAGATTATATATGATTTCTTATGAAGATCAAGGGCCTCTTTTCAGGGGTGTAGTGAGTATTCAAATATGAAGCCATAAATGGATCCACTTTTTAGCCGTAGCTGATGATATAATCGCATTAGCTCGGTTTCCTTCTCTGCGATGAAGTGATGTCCGGGTAGTTTAAGCCGATAGTTTCGGCAAAACGCTAGATTGGGAGGGATTTTGACAATGAGACGTTGCAGAGCATTATCATTGGTTTTGGCTGGGTTGCTTGTGATGACGATGGGCTCTTTTGCCTTCGCCCAGGACACCCTTACGGTGGCCATGGCCCAGGACGCCAAGACGCTGGATCCTCACGGGACCAACGATATGGCATCCAACACGGTGATGAGCCAGATCTATCAGAACCTTTTGGTGCTTACCGCCGATGGTGAACTCGTGCCCCAGTTGGCCGAGAGCTACGAACAGATCGACGGCAAGACCTACAAGTTCACCCTTAAAAAGGGAGTGAAGTTTCACAACGGGGACGAGCTTAAGGCCTCGGACGTGGTCTACTCCTTCAAGAGGGCCCTGTCCCCGAAGGGATCGGCGGTCAGCTCCTATTCCTCCGCCATAGACCCGGACGGATTTGAGATATTGGACGACTACAACGTTATCATCAGGACCAAGGAGGAGAACACCCCCTTCGTGGCGTCCCTCTCCCACGTTGGATTCGGATGCATCATCAGCGAGAAGGCCACCGAGGCAGCTGGCGACGACTACGGCCAGAACCCCATCGGGACCGGACCCTATAAGTTCGTCAGCTGGTCCAAGGGAGACAGGGTAGTGCTGGAGAGGTTCGAGGACTTTGCCGGCCCCAAGCCTGCGGCCAAGACCATAGTCATCAGGGCCATCACAGAGGACACCACCAGGACAATCGAGCTTGAGACGGGAGCCGTCGACATCGCTCTCGATATCACCCCCAACGACCTCAAGAGGGTCCAGGAGAACGAGAACCTCAACCTTCTCAGGAAGGTCGGAAACCTCACCAGCTATATAGGCATAAATACCGCCAAGGCTCCCTTTAACGACATAAGGATCCGCCAGGCCATCAGCATGGCCATAGACGCCGAGGGCATCTGCGAGGCGGTCTTCCGCGGAGTCGGCACGACCCCCAAGGGGCCCTTCTCCCCTGGCGTTATGTACTACGCCTCCGGCCTGACCGGACAGGAGTACGACGTCGAAAAGGCCAAGGCCCTCCTCAAGGAGGCCGGAGCAGAGGGACTCAAGATACAGATCTGGACCAGCGACAGGAAAGACAGGATCGACACCGCCACCTTTGCCCAGGCGATGCTCTCCGAGATAGGCATCGAAGCCGAGATAAAGGTGCTCGAGTGGGGAGCGTTCCTGGAGGGCCTCAAGGCCGGCCAGCACGACCTCTTCGTTTTAGGATGGATCCCCTCTGTCCCAGATCCTGCCTTCGCCCTTGATGCCTGTTTCTCCACCGGTTCGGTGTGGAACTTCTCCAGGGTAGAGGTGGAGGAGATAGACGCCCTCCTCAAAAAGGGCAAGACCATCCCCAACGGCGAAGAGAGAGCCAAGGTCTACGCAGATCTTCAGGAAAAGCTCAACGACTACCTGCCCTGGATCTACATCCAGAACAACGAATTTTTGGTCGGCACGAGAAAGACGATAGCTAACTTGAAGCTGTCCTCCAACGGAGTTAACCATTTCTACGACGTTACTTTCAAGGATTAACTGTTTTGACCAGTTGATCCTGGTCGGACTGTAGCGAAAGAGGGCCTGCCGGTGTCGCTGTTCTCGGCAGGTCCTCTTATTTTAAGGGGTTCTTAGAGAGGGGTTTTGGGATGCTGAGGTACGTTATAAAGAGGGTAATAGCCCTCATCCCGGTGCTTTTCGGGGTCGCTTTCATAGTCTTTTCCCTGCTGTACTTCACTCCGGGGGATCCGGCCAAACTGGCCCTCGGGCAGCAGGCCACCGACGAGGCAATTCACGAGTTCAGACAGCAAAACGGCCTGGACGATCCTTTTTTGGTCCAGTTTGGAAGATACGTCTCCAACGCAGCCCTTAGGGGCGATATCGGCAGGTCCTACGTGACCAAACGTCCCGTGAGCCTGGAGATAATGGATACATTCAAGGTCACGTTGAGGTTGGCGATTTTCTCTATGGCCATATCCATAGTGCTCGGTATCCCCTTCGGGATTATCTCGGCGATAAAGCAGTACTCCATCTTCGACTCGGTGACGATGATATTGGCCCTCGTGGGGATATCCATGCCGGTGTTCTGGCTGGGGCTTTTGCTGATACTGCTCTTCTCGGTTCACCTGGGGTGGTTCCCGTCCTCCGGGCTCGGATCCTTCTCAGCCATGGTCCTTCCCGCCGCGTCCTTGGCAGCTCAAGGGGTCGCCATAATCACCCGTATGACGAGGTCCAGCATGTTGGAGGTCATCCGACAGGACTACATCAGGACCGCTAGGGCAAAGGGGCAGAAGGAGTCGATCGTGATTTGGCGACACGCCCTGCCAAACGCACTGATACCGGTGGTGACGGTTATAGGGATCCATTTTGGCTACCTCCTGGGGGGAGCGGTTCTCACCGAATCGGTGTTCTCCATACCGGGCGTTGGCCGGTTGATGGTCGAGGCCATAAAGATGAGGGACTACCCAATAGTCCAGGGCGGAGTCCTTTACATAGCCATAGCCTACAGCCTCGTTAACCTCCTGGTGGACCTCATCTACGGCTGGATAGACCCCAGGATCAAGGCTCAATACAGGTAGGGGGAGTGAAGATATGTTTTTAAGCAAGAACAGTCGAATGAGGGACGTCCTCCTCAGGTTGAGGCGAAACCGTCTGGCCATGGTGGGACTTGCCATCGTGCTGGTGCTGGTGTTCGTGGCTGTATTCGCCGATTTCATCGCGCCCTACGGCTACGCCAAGCAGAACATCCGAGCCACCCTTCAGCCCCCCTCCCTACAGCACCTTTGCGGAACGGACCAGTTCGGCCGAGACGTATTCAGCAGGATAATCTACGGCAGCAGGATATCGTTGCAGGTTGGCTTCATAGCCGTGTCCATCGCCATGGTGATAGGCGGATTTTTGGGTGCCCTGTCGGGCTATTACGGGGGAAAGCTGGATAACCTCATAATGAGGGCCATGGACATACTCCTCTCCATCCCCCAGATCCTCCTGGCGATAGCCATAGCCGCGTCGCTGGGGCCGGGGCTGTTCAACCTGATGATAGCGGTGGGGATATCCTCTATCCCAGGGTACGCCAGGATAGTCAGGGGCTCGGTCCTCTCCATAAGAAACCAGGAGTTCGTCGAGGCGGCCAAGGCCATGGGATCCGGGGACCTCAGGATAATACTCAGGCACATCCTCCCCAACTGTATGGCCCCTGTCATAGTCCAGGCAACCCTCGGGGTGGCGTTCGCCATACTAACCGCGGCGGGATTGAGCTTTATAGGCCTCGGGATACAGCCCCCCTCACCGGAATGGGGAGCCATGCTGTCCGGGGGACGGGTCTACATAAGGGACCAGTCCTATCTGACGTTCTTCCCCGGGCTGGCCATAATGGTGACGATACTGGCTTTGAACTTCCTCGGCGACGGGCTTCGTGATGCCTTGGACCCCAAGCTGAAGAGATAGAGGTGGATTTTTATGACCGATAAAAAAGACCTGTTGCTGGACATCCAGGACCTCACAGTTCGCTACCACACCGACAGCGGCCTGGTACACGCCGTCGAGGGGCTGAACCTTCAGCTTGCCCCGGGGGAATCGCTGGGCTTTGTGGGGGAGACAGGGGCGGGCAAGACCACCACGGCTCTGTCGGTGATGCAGCTGATACAGACCCCTCCAGGGGAGATCGTATCAGGGAAAATCCTCTTCGAGGGAAGGGACCTGATGACCCTGACCGAGTCGGAGAAGAGGATCATCCGTGGGGGAAAGATATCCATGATATTCCAGGATCCTATGACGTCGCTGAACCCGGTCATGCCGGTGGATCGCCAGATAATGGAGATGGTACAGCTTCACGGCGACATGGACGACGCCAAGGCCCACAGTCGTGCCATAGAGATGTTGGAGTTGGTGGGAATAAGGCCTGAAAGGGCCGGGGACTATCCCCATCAGTTCTCCGGCGGCATGAGGCAGAGGGTGGTCATCGCCATAGCTCTGGCCTGCGATCCTGCCCTTTTGATCGCAGACGAGCCCACCACCGCCCTCGACGTGACGATCCAGGCCCAGGTGCTGGAGCTGATGAAGGACCTAAAGAGAAAGTTCAACACGGCGCTGATGATGATAACCCACGACCTCGGGGTGGTCGCAGAGATATGCGACAAGGTCGCCATCATGTACGCTGGGTCGGTGGTGGAGTACGGCGACACCGACTCGCTATACGAGCACAGGATACACCCCTACACAGAGGGGCTATTCAACTCGATTCCCGAGTTGGACGCCCCCAGGTCGAGGCTTCAGGTTATAAAGGGTCTGACCCCAGACCCGACGGACCTGCCAAGAGGATGTCCTTTCCATCCTCGTTGTCCCTATGCCGAAAGCTCGTGCAAAGAGGAAAAGCCGGTCATGACCCAGTGGAAACCGGGACATTTCGTAGCCTGTCCCGTTCGTGGCGGAGCCAGATCCTGAGGGAGGGAAGTCGTATGATGGAAAAAGAGACTCTTATCCAGGTCAACAACTTGGTCAAATACTTCGATACCCCCAAGGGAAAGCTCCACGCAGTGGACGATCTGAGCTTTGAGATAGCAGCAGGGGAGACTTTAGGGCTGGTGGGGGAATCGGGATGCGGTAAGTCCACCACCGGGAGGGTCCTGATACGCCTGCTGGAGGCCACGTCGGGACAGGTCCTCTACAGGGGCGAGGATCTCCTGGCAGCTGGATCGTCCAGGATGAAGGCCCTCAGAAGACAGGTTCAGATAGTGTTTCAGGACCCGTATTCGTCCCTTAACCCAAGGATGTCCATATCGGAGCTCATAGCGGAGCCGCTTGTAGTCAACGGAGGCGGCATGGGCAAAAAAGCCATGGACGAGAGGGTCAGAAGGATGATGGACACGGTTGGCCTCGCTCAGAGGCTGTCCAACTCCTTTCCTCACGAGCTTGACGGGGGAAGAAGGCAGAGGATCGGGATAGCCAGGGCCCTGGCCCTGGAGCCTGAGTTCATCGTCCTGGACGAGCCGGTGTCGGCCCTGGACGTGTGCATACAGGCCCAGATACTTAACCTGCTGGACGACCTTCAGAAAGAGGCGGGGTATACCTATCTGTTTATCTCTCACGACCTGTCGGTGGTCAAGCACGTCTCCAACAGGATAGCGGTGATGTACCTGGGAAAGATGGTGGAGCTCACCGACTCGGACAGCATCTTCTCGAGTCCCCTTCACCCCTACACCCAGGCTTTGCTCTCGGCCATCCCCATAGCCAAGAGAAACGTCAAACGGGACAGGATAATACTGGAGGGGGACGTCCCAAGCCCGATAAATCCGCCAGAGGGATGTCGATTTGCCGGAAGATGCCCCTACCGCCAGGATATATGCCTGTCCTCCACCCCTGAGCTCAGGGAGATCTCGACGGATCACATGGTGGCTTGCCATTTCGCCGGAGAACTGAGGCCCAAGGGGATCGTCTCGTGACGTCAGCCATATTGGCCAGGGCCCTGAAACTTTCACCCTGGCTCTCCGACCTTAGAAGGGACTTTCACCGTCACCCAGAGCTGGCCTTCACCGAGGCTAGAACCTCCGCGAGGGTCACGGAGGAGCTCGGTAAAATGGGCGTAGACTGCGAAGGGGGAGTAGGTGGAACCGGAGTCGTCGCGAGGATCGGTGGGGAAGGCCCGGCGGTGGCTCTGAGGGCCGACATGGACGCCCTTCCGATAACGGAGGTTCCAGGCAGGGAATACGGATCCACCGTCCCGGGGATCATGCACGCCTGCGGCCACGACGCCCACACTGCCATACTCCTCGGGACAGCATCTCTTTTGTCCTCCATGGAGCTTCCCGGGCCGGTGGTGTTGATGTTTCAGCCCGGCGAGGAGGTGGCAAAAGGGGCCTCCGCCATGGTGGAATCGGGCTTTTTGGATAGACACGACGTGAGGGCCGTCCTCGGCCTTCACGTCCATATACCCCTCTCGGTAGGTCAGATAGGGGTCAACATGGACCGGTGCTGCGCGTCGGTGGACAACTTCCGGGCGGTCATAAGAGGAAAGAAGGCCCATGGGGCCTACCCCCACCTGGGGAAGGACGCCATCGTCATGGCTGGACAGGCCCTGGTGCAGCTACAGTCGATAGTGTCCAGAGAGGTCGACCCGCTGAACGGGGCCGTCGTGACGGTGGGGTCCATAAGCGGTGGCTCTGCCCCCAATATAATCGCCGATCAGGTCGTCATGGAGGGAACCCTGCGCTCCCACAGGGACGAGGACAGGAGACTTCTGTCCCGCAGGCTAGGGGAGATACTGTCGTCGGTGGCGTCCTGCTGCGGAGGCGACGTGGAGCTGTCCTTCGACAACGGCTGTCCTGCGTTAGTAAACGACCGTTCCATGGCGGAGATGGTCATCGCCTCAGGGCATGAGCTGTTGGGGGAGGACGTGGTTGTCCTGGACCACCCGACCATGGGAGGAGAGGACTTCGCCTTCTTCCTGGAGCGACTCCCGGGGGCTTTCTTCCGGCTGGGGGCTGGAAATCGGGAAAAAGGCATAGTCCACTCGGCCCACACAGCCGAGTTCGACCTGGACGAGGGCTGTCTTCCGATTGGGGCCGCCATGATGACCGAACTGTCCCTCAGATGGCACAGGGAGCTAAAAAATGTCCAAAGATAGCCGTATTTGGTCCGTGGAGGTCGTCATAGGGACGAACAGATGGTTTCTCAGGGACGGATTTATCGTCTGGATCTCCATGTTAGCCTGTTTCGTCGGTTTAATACTGACGACTCAGGCCTTTTTTGGCTCCTTCCCAAAATGGGCCCAGGTCGTTGCGGCACTGTACCTCGGCCTTAGGGTGGGGGCAGTGGTCGTGCTGATATGGGCCTTCGTGGTGTTTGTCGTCCTGAGAAACAGGCTCCTGATGAGATACAGGATGGGGCCTGAGGGGATCAGGTGCGACACGATCAGGATAAGGCGCAAAGGCGGAAAAACGGAGGAGGTCAGGTCCGTTTCGAGGTTGGTCAACTGGACCGACGTATCCTCGGTTGTATCGGTTGAAAGAGGGATGACCGTCATACTGAAGAGAGGGCCCTGGACCGTGATCAGGATATTCTGTCCCGACATGGAGACTTTTTCTCAGGTATCGAGGGAGGCAATGGACCTCCTGAGGTCGGAGCCTTGAAGTTTTCGGCCATCTGTGAGACCATCCGGCTGTTTCTACGTGTCGGTTAAAGATCCAATCGAAAGGTAGATGGTTTTATTATGGCAGGAAGCTTGTTGGTCCGTGGCGGGACACTGTGGACCGTCACAGGCGGAATTTTGGAAAATTGCGACGTGATCGTCGAAAACGGCCGCATAAAGGGAATAGGGCCGGGACTGGACCAGTCCCTGGCCTCGGAGGTGATAGACGCTGGGGGTAGGGTCGTCACTCCCGGCCTTATAGACTGTCACAGCCATCTAGGGCTGTGGGAGGAGGGCTATCCTCTGGACGAGGCCAGCGGCAACGAAAAGACCGACCCTCTGACCCCTCAACTCAGGGCCCTCGACGGTTTTGACCCGGAGGACACGTCTTTCTCCGACGCAAGGTCCACCGGTATAACCACGGTCCAGATACTCCCAGGAAGCGCCAACGTCATGGGGGGACAGGGAGTGGTGGTCAAGACCCACGGCATATCGGCGGACGAGATGATCCGTCGTCATCCATCGGGGATGAAAGCCGCCTTTGGGGAGAACCCAAAGAATATCCACAAGGAGAGAAAGGCCATGCCCACCACCAGGATGGCTGTCGCTGCCATGCTCCGGTCGGTGTTGGTTGAGGGATCCAACTACGGCAAAAGACGGGAGAGGGATCATGACTGTCCCAGGGATCTGAGGATGGAAGGGGTCCTCTCGGTCTTAAACGGCGAGATGCCCCTCAGGATCCACGCCCACAGGGCCGACGATATCCTGTCGGCGATAAGGGTGGCGGAGGAGTTCGGCCTGGATTACACCATAGAGCACTGTACCGAGGGACATAAGATAGCCCGAATCCTGGGGGAGAAGAGGGCCATGGTGGCCTTCGGGCCGTTCCTGATCTTCAAGTCAAAGCTGGAGCTCCAAAACTGCGCCCCGTCCAACGTCGTCCCCATACACGAGGCAGGAGCACACGTTTCCCTCACCTGCGACTATCCCATGATTCCAATCAGCTGCCTCATGGTGCAGGCGGCCCAGTTGGTCCGCTCGGGGCTCTCGAGGGAGGACGTGTTCCGTTTCGTGACCATAAACCCGGCGGAACACCTCGGTGTGAGCGGAGACCTGGGGTCTTTGGAGGTCGGCAAAATAGGGGACCTGGTGGTTTGGGAGGGAGACCCCTTCGACGGCACGTCGGCGGTGGATATTACCGTTATAGACGGCGAGGTGGTGTATCGCAAATGACGCCCCACTGTGGTGACCGGGCATCCCAGGGTATGGCTGTATCCTGGAGGGGGCTTTGGGTAGATCTCGCCCTGACCGTGGGCAAGATCGCCGCTGGTCTGGTGGGACACAGCTCCGCAATGGTTGCGGACGGGCTCCATACCCTTTCCGACGCTGTGACCGACGTGGTGGCTATATGGGGGTTTCGAATGGTCGCCATACCGCCGGACAGGTCTCACAGATACGGCCACGGCAAGTTCGAGACTCTCTGTTCCGTCTTCGTCGGGATAGCCCTTATCCTGGCGGGCCTTGGGATACTGTGGGCCAGCTCCGTTAGGATTTTGGACGCTCTCGACGGGAACTTTCCCGAAGCCCCTGGAGGGATCGCCCTCGTCGCCGCCGCCTTATCGGTGCTGGCAAAGGAGGGGCTGTACCGCTATACCCTCTCCGCATCGGTAAGGCTTAAAAGCCCGGCCTTAAAGGCCAACGCATGGCATCATCGTTCCGATGCCCTGTCGTCACTGGCGACGTTGGTTGGGATAGGGGGGGCCATTCTCTGGAGCGGCTGGGGAAGGGTTTTGGACCCTCTCGCCGGGGTGGCGGTCAGCCTGATGGTGGTCAAGGTGGGTGTCTCAATATCCCTTGAGGGGGCCGACGAGCTGATGGAGGCGTCCCTGCCGGATGACCTATCCCGGGAGATAGTTGACATAGGCGAGTCGGTGCAGGGAGTCAGGGAGCTCCATGGACTGAGGACCAGGAGGGTCGGTCCGTCCATAGCCATGGACTTTCACCTCTTGGTCGATCCAGAGCTCTCCGTCAGGGATGGTCACGACATAGCCACCGATGTGGAGGACGCCATAAAGGAGAGGTTTGGGGACGACACGATGATATCGGTCCATCTCGAGCCGGACGAGAGAGGGGAGACGGTCAGATGACCGCCTCCCCTCTCTGTATATCAAACGTTAATTGTTTGTCCCTATCTCTTTACTATCGAGACCCGACACTTTTTGACCACATCGTCGGGCAGTGCGGCTATCTTGGCCGCGTCTGCGTCGCTGACTATTATGTCCACGTTCTTAGGTGCGTCCACCTTAACCGGCTTGACCATCAGAGGCGTGGTTGCCACCCTGGGCTGATCCTTGGCCCAGTCTACGCTGGTGTGGTAGTCCGCCAGCCCCGACGCCAGAAAGTGCTCCATGTCGACCTGATCGAAGCTGTAAACCTCCTTGCCTGATGCCGAGACTATCCTGAAGGTTATGGACGGTATCAGTGGCACGTCCCTGCAGTCCAACACCAGTCCGGTGTTTTTCGTCCTGGTGGTGGGCTTTGGCTGAGGTGCAGGGGTCTTGTTCTCCTTCTTCACCTGCTGTTGTATGGACGGCAAGGTCGCCTGGCGGATGTCCTTAAGGTATATCCTGCCAGACACTGTGTAGATCTCCCCGTCCCACTCGGAGTCGGTCACGGCCACGTTCTTTATGAACCCGGTAATGGAGGTCATCACCCGGTCGTCGGCCATGAAGTTCTCCATCGTGGTCTCGGATGTTATCTGAACCCCTTTGATGAACTCCAACAGGTTCCTCTGGAGGTCCACCACAGCCCCCCTTTTAGCTAGCAGCTTGCCCTGGGCCGTTCCCTCCTTGCCGGTGGGAGGGACCGCCTGCCCCACCGCCTCTATGTAGTCCCCTGTCCAGTCTAAAATCGCGTTCTGTCCCTGCTGTACCACCGACTGCTGGGCAACGGCGGAGGTGGCGAGCAGAAGGGACATCACGATGGCAAAAGCCCTCTTCATAGGAATCAACCTCCCATCTTTTTTTGGGAATAGACTCTTTCCCTTCCTATAGTTTAGACCGATGGGAGAAGAAGGGCAAGGGTATTTTCTGTTTTGTCGTTTTTGTATTCTATGGTATGCTAAGAGCGTAAAGATATATCTGATATTTATGGTTGAAGGGAGGTGGTGGCTTGGTGCGTTTTTGGAGGTTTATCCGTCTCTTCGCCCTGTCGTTAGCCCTTCTCTTGCCCTTAGAGGCGTTTGGGGCCGCTCTCCCCAACGATGGAAGGGTCGCGGTGGTTATGAGGGGCTCGGGGGTGTTGGGGCGGGCGGATGTGGCTGGGGCCGCCTCGGCCATAATAAGGGAGCTTTCCGTCAGGGGCTACCCCGTGGTGGACAAGGACAGACTGGACGCCATGGAGAGAAGCGAGGCCGCTAGGCTTGCCCTGGAGGGAAACGTAGAGGCCATAATGTCCCTCGGCAGGAAGTTCGGGGTCAAGTATTACGTAAAAGCCGTAGCAGACGGCCATAAGCCTGTGTTGAACGAGTTTGGGCTCTACACAGCCACTGTGACGATCTCCATCCAGGCCTATAGGGCCTCGGACGGAAAATACCTCTTCGCCGACAGCTCGGTGGGCAAGGAGGTCGGTTACACCTCCGAGGAGTCGTCAAGCAAGGCCCTCCTCGCCGCAGCGGATAGGGTTGCCGTCGCTCTGGCAGAGGGAGAGCTCTCCTCCAAGACCCAGGCTAAATCGGGCGGTCGAACCTACACCCTGTCGGTGTCGGGCCTGGCCGGTCTGGTGGGAGCCGAGTCCTTCAGGAAGGACCTTCAGGCTATGGCGGGAGTGGAGTCGGCCTACCTCAAGTCTGGGCTGGGGGTCGCGTCCTTGGAGGTGATCTTTCAGGGTACGGTGGACCAACTGGCTGGTGCGTTGGTAGCGGGTTTCGGTGGGGTCGTTATAGAGGATAAGACCCCGGGATCCCTGAGGCTGAGGTTTGAGAAGTGATCTTTTGGAGACCTTTTGAGAAGGGGAGTGTTCCATCTTGAGGAAAAAGCATGTTTTTGCCCTGTTCGTAGTCGCCCTGTGGGCGACGCTCGCCATCCCGGCTATGGGAGAGGTCAGGCTTTTCGTGACCAAAAACACGGTTAAGCTCTACGATCCGGTGCTCAATGACCACTCGGTCCTGAACGATTTCGCCGTGTCGGGCTGGAAGACCCACAACAACCTGGCGGTGGTCTGGGACGACGATGAGGTGCTGGCCTACGATATCCGAAGCCACCAGTGGATACCCCTCAGCGGGGTATCGGTCCAGATGGCCCTGTTGACCGACGAGTTCGCCATAGTCTGGAACAAAGGCGGAACAGCGGTGTTCGACTCGTCCGTCCCTCAGTGGGTCGTCGCTCCCCCTACTCAGGGGGAGATAAAGACCGCCCTGCTGTCCAGGAAGATCGCGCTCGCCATGACGGACCACGAGTTCATGGTCTACGACTCGGTCCTCAGAAACTGGCAGACCGCCGCCATGGACAACGCCGAGCGGGTATTCGACGGTGCGGTCGGGGATAACCTGGCTGTGTGTTGGGATGCCTACGACGTGTGCGTCTACGACATGACCATGCACCGTTGGGAGATAAAACCAATCGCTGGGGTCCAGGCCGCCGTGGTGCTGGACAAAGAACTCAGGCTCGTTACCGCCGACAAGATATACACCTACGATGCGATGAAGCATCGCTGGTTCGACAAGGTTCGTTGACCCCATGTCCAGGCTAGGCTGGGGGGCTTTGGTGGTAGCTATTGTGGTTCTGTTGGCCGGTCCAGCCCTCGCCATGGTCCTCGCGGTGGGAGACTTCAACACCCACGGGGCATCCTACTCTGTGGGTAGGTCGGTGATAGAGATGCTCTCCACCCAGTTAGCCGGAAACAGTCGTTTCTCCCTGGTGGAGAGGAACCAACTGGATGCTGTGGCTAGGCAACAGAGAATAGCCCTGTCCGGCATGGTCAGCCCCGAGGACGCCGTGTCCATAGGCAAGCTTGTGGGGGCCAGGTACTATATTCAGGGGGCCATCAGCCACTTTGGTGTGCTCACGCTTCTGACCGCCAGACTCATGGACGTCGAACGTCGCACGGTGGTCGCAGCCTACCAGGCCATGACCTCGGAGGGAGAGGCTGGAGTCCCTCTGGCGGTCAGGACACTTGCTGCGGACGTCACCGCTTCCCTGACAGGTCCGGAGCCGACAGGGACCGCTAAGGACGACTACAGGAGCTACCTTTACGAGGCCTTGGGTTACTACAACCAGGGAGATTACGGCCGGTCCCTTAGGTATTGGGACCGCATGGTCCAGATGAGCCCCAAAAACGCCACGTTGCGCTTTATCGTGGCCGCCATGCACTACAGCCGGGGCAGGTACGGTGACGCGGAGCTTTCGGCCAAGGAGGCTGTGGCCTTCGAGCCCAACTTTGCCGAGGCGCAGCTGCTTTTAGGAAAGAGCATATTCATGAGAGGACGGGACTACGACGCTACCGGTCCTCTGGAGAGGGCCATAGAGCTCAAGCCGGAGATGGCCGAGCCCTATTTCCTGATAGGACAGGCCTACAAAAATCGGGGAAGGCTGGAGGAGGCTATGGAGTATTTCTCCATGGCGGTTCAGAAGGACCCCAACTACGTAGGGGCCTACGTGGCCCTAGGGCAGATGCTTATCGAGGTGGCGGAGCTTAATCTGGCCAGACAGGTCCTCACAAGGGCGGTGGAGCTGGACAAGTCCAACGCCGGTGCCAGGTTTCTCCTGGGGACCGCCATGGTCCTTGACGGCGACGAAAAAGGGGCCAGGTCTCAGATACAGGCCCTTAAGTTGCTGGATCCGAATTTGTCAGTAAAACTGGAGGGTCTTTTGAACGGTCCTTAGGGACATGAGAGAGGAGAGGTAAAAATGAAAAGATCTATATTTGCGCTGTTTGTGGCGTTGTCGGTGTTCTGCTTCGCTGGAATGGCCATGGGCTGAAGCGGTGGCGGCGACTCCTCCGGTGGAGGAGAGGGCGGCTCCGGTGCCTCTGCGGTCGCTACCAAGAAGGTTATGGCTGCTGCCGTGGCTTACCTGAAAGACGGTGACTGTGGCAAGTTCATGCCTATAGCCACAAAGGAGCTCAACAACATAGACGAGAAGGAAAAGGGCGGGATAATGTACCTCATGTCCAGCTGCTACTTCAAGGGAAACGACTATGACAAGGGCAAGGCCATGATAATGGATATCCTCAAGACCCAATACGACTCGGTCACGGAGCTCCTGGGGGACAGGGAAAAGGTCAGGACCTTGGCGTCAGCCCTGTTCGCTGGTGAGGCGGCAAAGAAGGGCAAGGCCGAGGACATTCAGGAGGTTCAGGGCCTGGTTGAGAAGGACTCCACCCTGGACAGGCTATTGGTCAGGGACAAAGACGGTTCTTTGGTAAGCAGAACCAAGCTGTCCTACGTGCTCCAGTTCCACGAGGCTCAGGCCTATAAGAACAGCGACAGGGCCAAACAGGCTCTTTCCATACTCAGGGAGCTTTCCTTCTCCTCCGGCAAGATCATGGTGGACGGCAAAATCGAGGGGCTTAGAGACGCTGTGGACAGGATGACCGCCGAGATACAGGCCACGGCCATGAGGTGGCTCGGAAGGATCTTAGCGTCGTGATGGTCCGTAAGCTGTTGGCGGCGATCCTCGTGATCGTCGCCTTCTGTCCCTCGGCCTGGGGGTTCGCCATGGCGGTGGCGGACTTCAAGTCCAACGGGGTCCCCTTTCACCTTGGGGCGGCTGTGAGCGAGGTCATAAGGACCGAGATGGGCTCCATCCCGGGGGTGGACCTCACGGTGGTGGACGCGGTCCACGTTAAAAAAGCCGCAGCGGAGCAGAGAATAGGCATGTCGGGACTGGTGGACCCTTCGTCCGCAGCCAAGGTGGGGAAGGTCGTCGGGGCTAGGTATGTCCTTGTAGGCTCGGTCAACTCCCTCGGTGGCGAGATATCCCTGGACTCCAGACTTATAGATGTGGAGACCGGTACGGTTCTGGAGAGCCTTTCGGCGGTCTCCCAGGACGGACAGGAGGGGGTGCTTGAGGCCGCCAGGTTTCTGGCGGGAGACCTCAAGATGATCCTCGTCAGCCCCGATTGATCACGTTTGATAGGGGGTGTTTTCTTTGAAGAACAACAGATTTATCGCTGTGTTGGCGGTGTTTGTGTCCTTGGCTCTGGCCTCTTGCTCCTGGGCTGTGACCATAACCACCCATGGAGGAGGATCTCCTTCGGTGGTCAGGCCCTCACAGCCCGGGCAGCAACAGAGGCCAAGCTCAAAGGGGACCGGCATAGCCCAGTTGGACCTACCGTCCCAGGAGAAGGGCAGGCTTGCTCAATCCCTGGAGCTCGCTAGATTGACCGGGATGCAGGCCAAGGTAGCTTTGGAGGAGCTGGTCCTCATGGACGGCAAGGATATCCCTGCTGGCGAGATCAAAGCCAGACTCGTCTACGCTCAGGAGACGTTGGAGGCTATGGAGAAAGCGGGGAAGAAGCTGGAGGACTCGGCAAAGATGGTGAGGATGACCTGGGAGGGGCGCTTTGGCCCCGAAGATCGTCTGGCCGCGTTGGAGGAGCTTTTTGAGGCATTGCCGGCTCTCGCCGATTTCGGAAACGATTACGGCATGGTGACGCCGGAGCAGGTCGTACAACAGGAGCTTGAGAAGATAGGCAGAGGTGCCAAGCAGACCTTCGAGAACGCCATGAGCACCGTCGAGGCCGGAGGAAGGGCGATAAAGAACTTCGCCTCATACCTGGGCGGCGCCATAAAGAGCGGCGTCGGCAAGGTTACAGGCGCTGTTGCCTCGGTCCACCATAAAATAGGCAACTTGGTGGGGCAGAAGAACTGGGCGACCATAATGGCCGGCACCAAGTTCACCGTGGCGATCGTTGGATCTGGCGTGGCTCTGGTGGTCGCAGTTCCAGCTGCGGCTACCACTGCGGGGGCCCTCACTGCGGTAGCTATCTACACCGCTGCGAACGTGGGTGCGGCGGTCTCCTTTGCCAACGACATGTCGACCATAAACGGGCACAGTGGCCCGGAGGGCCTGGACTCGGCTCTAACCAGGATCAACCAAGGTACGGCTGTTATCGGGCTCGCTACGTCCGGTAGCGGCTCGGAGGTTCTGGTTAACGTTATAGGGGTGTCAGGCAACGAGATAATAGGGACGACCGACTTTCAGCACATGACCCCGGAGGAGCTGGCCGGATATCTGGACCAGAAGGACAGGAAGGATTTTCTGGAGAAGCTCGGAGCTAAGCCCGAGTATCGTGCCCCGACCGACACAGGCAGCGGTGGCGGCGAGGGCGGTGGTGGTGGCGGTTGTGACTGCGGAGGAGGATCCTGACGTTCGCATGTCGAAACGAGGCCTTAAATCACATGGAGACCGATGTACATCGGTCTCCATGTGCCTTCTCTATCTGTATTTATCGTATATTTGCTGAAGTTTGCCCGTCTCTTTAGCCTCTTTAAGTGCTGCGTCCAGCTTTCCGACTACCTCAGAGTATTTTGACCCTTTCCCAACACACAGGACGAAGGGAACCTGATCCAGAACCAGAGGCATCTCCTCGATCTGGTCCTGGAGGCCAAGCTGTTTTATGGTATACCACCCTACGACCGAATCGGTTATGCACAGGTCCCCTCTGTCCCCGACCAGCATCTGAAACACGTTGTCCATCTTGGGGGCTAGGTGTCTCTTGAATCCCTCCAGGTTTTTATCCCCCCATCCGTTGCCTACGTAGTCTATTATGGAGAGATCCTTCAGGTCCGATAGGCCCTTTGCCGCTCTTATCTGCTCGGCCTTGTCGCTTCCCTTCTTTACGAAGATCACCATCTTGGACATGATGACTTCCTCTTTGCCCGTGTCGGTGTATTCCTGTCTGGCTGGAGTCGGGACCGTCACGAATCCATCCGCGTCGCCCTCTTTAACCATCTGCTGTGCCCTCGCCCAGGGAAAGCCCTGATGGGAGAGGGGAATGCCCATATCCTCTCCAACGAATTGGTCCATGACGTCCACCAATATCCCTTTCATGGTTCCGTCCTCAGCGCTCCAGGAGAAAGGGGGGAAGTTGTTAAAGTAGGTCATCTTCATCTGTTCTTGGCCGTACGCTACGCTGGAAATGGATAATAACACCGATAGTGTCGTTAAAGCGGTGGCTCTTGCGATTCTCTTCATTCTGATTCCTCCCTGTGGTTGGATTTAGGGTATCTCTGAAAACACTATCCCTCGGAGAGATCGTTCCGACAAAGCCCGAGCGAGACAGGGTGCTGGCGGGACGGTCTCTCCGAGGGGACTCAAAAGTGAGTTTTTAGAGATTCCCTAGAGATAATTCAACCCTATTTTAGTCTTAAGCCGCATCTAAATGCAATACCTTGTGCGGTCTCAGGGACTAATCTGCGGATGATTTTCTTGACACGTGATGCTCGTAGGGTATAATTTAGAGCTGTACAATTGAAACTCTTATCGAGAGAGGTGGAGGGACTGGCCCTGCGAAGCCCGGCAACCTGCCCATATGGGCGTAAGGTGCTAAAACCAGCGACCGAGAGGTCGAATGATAAGAGGAAGGCCTAGCGTAAAATATCACGGGATCCTTCCTCTGCGGACGGGTCCCGCTTTTTTTGGCCCGATATCCTTATCTGTGGAGGTAATTTTTATGGCTGAAAAAATCTTAATATCTTCCGAATCGGTAACTGAAGGGCATCCTGACAAGGTCGCGGACCAGATCTCCGACGGTGTGCTGGACGCCATCTTGACCGAGGATCCCATGGGCAGGGTTGCCTGTGAGACTCTGGTGACAACTGGGCTGATACAGGTCGCGGGGGAGATAACCACAAGCACCTATGTTGATATCCCAAGGATCGCTAGGGAGATAGTGAAGGAGATAGGCTACACCAGGGCCAAGTACGGATTCGATGGCGAGACCTGCGCGGTCCTGACCGCCATAGACGAACAGTCCTCGGATATAGCTCTCGGCGTTGATAACGCACTGGAGGTCAAGGAAGGTGAGATGTCCGAGGAGCAGATCGACCGTATAGGAGCGGGAGACCAGGGCATGATGATCGGCTATGCTACCGACGAGACCGAGGAGTTCCTTCCCATGCCCTTTGCCCTGGCACAGAGGCTTTCCAGAAGGTTGACCAAGATCCGTAAGGACGGTCTTCTGGATTACCTTCGTCCTGACGGAAAGACCCAGGTTACTTTGGAGTACGTGAACGGCGTGGCGGTAAGGGTCGATACCGTGGTCGTCTCCACCCAACATGGCCCGGACGTATCCCTCAGGGAGATCAGGGAGGATATCTCTGAGCATGTAATAGACCCTATCCTTCCCAAAGAGCTTCTAAAGGGCGATCTTAGGACTTTGGTCAACCCCACCGGACGTTTCGTAATGGGCGGTCCCATGGCTGATTCAGGGCTCACCGGGAGGAAAATAATAGTCGATACCTACGGCGGAATGGTCCCCCACGGCGGAGGAGCCTTCTCCGGCAAGGATCCCACGAAGGTGGATCGCTCTGGGGCCTACATGGCCAGATACGCCGCTAAAAACGTGGTTGCTTCCGGTCTGGCTTCCCGTTGTCAGATCCAGGTAGCCTATGCCATCGGAGTGGCAAGGCCTGTGTCTATATTCGTGGAGACTTTCGGGACTGGCAGGGTCTCGGACGACATGCTGACCTCTTTGGTCAGAAAACACTTCGATTTTAGGCCAGCTGCCATGATAAGGGATCTGGAGCTCAGAAAGCCCCAGTATAGGCGAATCGCCGCCTACGGACACATGGGGCGTATAGATCTGAATCCTATGCCGGCCTGGGAGAGGTTGGATAGGGTAGAAGCCCTAAAGGCGGATGCCCTTCGATAAAAGTATACATGAAGACCTTCCTTGACCTGATAAAAGATTCTTACTATACTGTAGGTGGTTTGAATACCATTACGGTGAAGTGCCGATAGCTATCGGCGAGGGGTAAGACATCTTTATATCTTTTTGGAGGAGGTTTTTTGATGCGTAGGTTTTTAACAGCTTTGATGGTCGTCGGCGTCCTTGTTATGGCGGTGGCCGGAGTGGCATCGGCCAAGACTTTTGTCTCCTTGGCTACCGGTGGGACTGGCGGTACTTACTATCCGATAGGGGGCGGCATGGCCGACCTCATCTCCAGGCATCTTCCAGACATCCAGATGACCTCAGAGACGGGCAACGCCTCAGTTGCCAACCTCAACCTCATAGGGACCCACGAGATAGAGATGGCGTTGGTGCAGAACGACGTGGCCTACTGGGCCTACAAGGGCGAGCGCATGTTCAAGACTCCCTATAAGAACGTCCGTCTCATAGCTTCCCTTTACCCTGAGCACGTCCAGTGCATCACGTTGAAGGAGTCCGGAGTTAAGGACATAATGGACATAGTGGGCAAGAGGGTCTCAGTCGGAGCTCCTGGCTCGGGAGTGCAGGGCGACGTCTCCGCCATTCTTCAGGTAGCTGGCATAAAGTACGCCGATATGAAGACCGATTTCCTGGACTTCAACAACACCACCCAGAGGTTCAAGGACGGCCAGCTTGACGTCGGATTCGTCACCGCTGGATATCCAACATCCTCCATCATGGACCTTGCCACCATGCACGATATTGACCTCGTCTCCTTCAGCGACGAGTTTATGGACAAGCTGACCGGTACCTTCAGCTTCTTCATAAAGAGCAAGATTCCTGCCGGAACCTATAACGGCATCGATCACGACGTCCCGACCCCAGCGGTTATGGCTATGTGGGTCTGCGACGCCGATCTTCCCGATGACCTGGTCTATCAGCTCACAAAGACGTTCTGGGAGAACGTCGAGGAACTTCACAAGGTCCATTCCAAGGCCCTCCTATTCACCCTTGAGGGAGCTACCGCCGGTGCGTCAGTGCCGGTCCACGCCGGAGCCGCTAAGTATTACAAAGAGGTCGGCGTAAAGGTTCCAGACATAGAGTAGACGTTTTAACTAATAGCGCACAAAAGAGGGCGGCTTAGGCCGCCCTCTTTTACATGTCCCAGCCGTATACTTCCGGTCTTCTATTTTTCAGACAGGGAACCGAGTTCCTTATGGACTGAACCCTATCCATGTCGACCTCGGACAGGATAATGCCCTCTCCGTCGGCCTTGCAGGATGTTACAGTTCCCCAGGGGTCGACTACCAGCGATTTCCCGTGAGCTCTGTAACGTGGCTTCAGGCCGATCTGAGCTGGGGCCAGGACGTAGCATTGATTCTCTATCGCCCTGGCTTTGAGAAGTGGCTCCCAGTGCTCGTTGCCGGTATCGGAGGTGAAGCAGGCCGGTATCACCAGGATCTGCGCTCCCATAACGGTCAACATCCTGAAAAGCTCCGGGAACCTCAGGTCGTAGCATATCGCCAGGCCCAGTTTGCCTATGTCGGTTTCCACCGTGACCACGTCTTTCCCAGGAGCGTAGCTTACCGACTCCATGACGGACGGGCCGCCCTCTACTTTAACGTCAAACAGGTGTATCTTGCGATATATCCCAGCGATATCTCCTTGGGGTGATATGACCACTGACGTGTTGTAGCTTCTGGTGTCACCGTCGATGGTCTCCGGCAGGCTTCCGCAGTGAACCCAGATCCTGCCCTCTTTTGCGGCGTCCGCCAGCCTGGCTGTGGAGGGTCCCGGTATTTTCTCCGACTCAATCTCCCTGTCCTCCCCTGTCCCAGGCATCACGATCGACGTCTCAGGAAAGGCAACAAGGGATGCCCCCTGTTGGGAGGCTTCCTGGATCATCCCCTCCATCTTCTGTATGTTTATCTCCTTGTGTGGTCCACTGTCCATCTGAGCTACGGCGACCTTATGTCTTGTCATAGTCGTCACCTCCTGCTTACTATTGTAATTTAGAAATGGGTTGCATGTCGATCCGATTCCATCTAATATCTTAGTCAGAGTTTCCGTATCGCCATATGTGGTTATCTTCCAGATCGGGAGGATTGAGATGAAAAAAGAAAGCCTTTGGGCTCTTCGGTCCAACCTTAACAGAGCTCTATGGATCTATGTTTTGGTCTCGTTGGCCTACATTGGTCTGTCGGTGTATTCGTCGTGGATCGAAACGATGAAAAACGTGGACGATAAGCTGGAGCTGGCTGCGATGGCCTTGCCCTCCATGCTGGCACCCGACTTTCACGATAGGGCGACCGACTCTGAAAGCATCCCGATAGAAGAGGAGTTCAAAAACAGGGACCTTTTTAACGACTACGCTAGAAAGACTGGCTTTGCCTGGATCTACACTCTTGTAGAGAGGGACGGACGATTTTTCTTCGCCGCTCCAAGCGTGTCGGAGCGAGAGGCGGCAGAGCAGCTCAGATGGTATTACTATCCCTACCCGGAGATTCCCCCTCAGTTTATAAAGGCATATAACTCGGAAAAACCGGCTTGGGTGTCCTATTCCGATAGATGGGGGACCTTCCGATCTGTGGCATATCCCCTCAGATCCAGCGGAGGGAGGCTTTTTCTGTCCTGCGC
>CAYNAN010000002.1:0-40378 GCA_964395085.1 uncultured Synergistaceae bacterium | reverse complement strand
GATCTGTGGCATATCCCCTCAGATCCAGCGGAGGGAGGCTTTTTCTGTCCTGCGCAGATTACGATATCTCGTTTGTTGAGGGCATCTTAATAAGGAGAGCTTTTTTTAGCGTCTGTATATCCGCCCTTTTCCTACTGGTTGCGATCCCGTTTTTTATGGCTTACCGAAAACACGGAAGAGGTATGGAGGTGTTGGTCCGAGACCTGGAGAGGTACAGCAACGATCTGGAGTCCATGGTGAGGGAGAGGACCAAAGGCCTTAACAACGCGCTGGAGGAGCTGGAGGACCTCGCCAATAGAGATTATCTGACCGGGATATACAATCGTAGGTACGGCATGGAGACCCTCAAAAGAATGGTAGATCCCGATTCGGGATCTACAGGATGGCTTCTCCTGGTGGATCTCAACGATTTCAAGGGTATAAACGACACCCTTGGGCATCAGGCTGGGGACGATCTGCTTCAGCTTGTCGGGGCCTTGTTGACGGATTTATCCGCCTCTGACGATATCCCGGTCCGTTACGGTGGGGACGAGTTTATGGTCATCTGTCCCGATGCGAGGGACGGAGATATCGAGGACAAGGCGAACAGCATAAAGGACGCCATAGCGGCGTTAGGTGAATCTAGAGGATGCCCCTTATCTGCCTCTGTGGGATCTACCAGGATAATTCCAGGTATACCGGTTCGCTTCCTGATCGACGAAGCTGACAGATGTCTGTTCTCCGATAAAAAACGCAGGTAAATAGCTTGATTCCCTGGACTAAAGTCTTTTCGGTGCTATCATGGGCGTAATCGCTTTTGCGAACTGGAGGTGTCTTTATGGAAAAAATGACCTACCCAGACTCGGTTAGGCCTTTTTGTCTAAGAGGTTGCGAAGAGGAAAAGGATAAATACGACTTGGTGGTGGTGGGGGCCGGACCTGCTGGTCTGACTGCGGCTGTCGTTGGGGCCAGAATAGGGGCTAGGGTAGCTTTGGTCGAGAAGGATCTTCTCGGTGGGGAATGTCTCAACTCGGGATGCGTGCCATCAAAGGCCTTGATAGCGTCAGCCAGAAGGGCCCATCAGGTTCGAACATCGTCCAGCATGGGCGTAGAGTCGGGCGAGATGAAGGTTGATTTCAAGGCTATGTTCGGACGGATTGACGAGATCAGGTCCAGGCTCAGCGCGAACGACTCGTCCTTGAGGATTTTAAGCGAGGGCGTCGACCTCTTCGCTGGCGCCGCCGTTTTCGACTCCCCCAGGTCCCTGAGGGTCGGCGATAAGACTATAGAGTTCACAAGGGCCGTCATAGCTACAGGATCGAGTCCCAAAATCCCCGATATAGCCGGGCTGGATCAGGTGGATTACATGACCAGCAAAAACATATCCGATCTGGACGAGTTGCCGAGCTCTATTGTGGTCGTCGGGGGTGGACCTATGGGGTGTGAGATGGCCCAGGCTTTCGCCAGGTTAGGTTGCTCTGTTACCCTGTTGCAGAGGTCGAAGAGGCTCCTCCCGAGGGAGGACGCCCAGGCCGCTGGACTTGTTAGACGATCCCTAGAGTCCGACGGTGTAGCCATAAAACTGGGGGTCCAAGTAAGCTCTGTCTCCAGGGACGATAAAGGTTTAAGGGTTGTGTATAGCGACAACGGGGCAACCGAGGATATCTCCGTTGATAAGATACTTCTTGCCTGTGGTAGGCGTCCTAACCTGGATGGGATGGGACTGGAGGAGGGGAAAATCTCTTTCGACGATATGGGGCTCTTGGTCGACAGAGGTCTTAGAAGCGTGTCTAACGAGAGGGTTTTCGGGGCCGGAGATGTATGTCTATCCCACCGTCACGCCCACTCCGCGGACATGTCCGCCAGGGTCTGCATAAGGAACGCCTTTTTGCCGTTCCACAGGTCTTTTGACTCCCTGCCCTCAGTGTGTTGCACCTATACCTCTCCGGAGGTCGCAAGGGTCGGCATGACACTTGACCAGGCGATAGAGCAGGGCATCAAGGCAAAGGAGATAAGGGTTCCTCTGGATGAGATAGACAGGTCCTTGATAGAGGGATGGGGAGACGGATTTCTGAAGGTGACCCTAGGCCACAGGGGAAAGGTCCTGGGTGCGACTCTGGTGGGAGAGGGAGCAAGCAACATGATATCCGAGCTCACCTTAGCCATCTCTAGGGGAATAAGGCTTGACTCCCTATCATGGGTGACCCATCCTTATCCCTCTGGAAGCTCCATCTTCAGGAGGGCTGCGGACATACTGAACGGCAGAAAGGTGACTCCTGCCGTCAGGATAGCCGTTCAGCTGTGGCTGACTTTGCTCTCAAAGTTCAAGGACAGGGCCCAAAAAGAGGCGGAGAGAGCCGCTAAGGAGGCGGCTAAGGCGGCAGCGGAGGCGGAGAAAGAGGCCCTTAGGGAGATCTCCGGCGGCGACGCCGAGTCGGAGGCAGCCTCTGAGCCTGATAGGGACGAAAAGGTGGACATCCTTAAAAGATAAAAAGGCGGTTTACGATGGGGATTTTCGTGGAGGACTTCTACAAGGGCTTCGAGGGATTCTCCATCTCCGTTCCATCTCTAACCGTGGATGACGGCGAGTTTTTCGGGGTCGTTGGGCCCTCTGGCTGTGGAAAGACGACTCTGTTGAGGCTCATAGCTGGCCTTATCCCGTCCGACAGAGGGAGGATCCTCTGTAGAGGAAGGGATATATCACTCCTTTCCCCAGAAAATCGAAATTTTGGCTTTGTATTCCAGGGTTCCAGCCTGTTTCCCTACATGAGCGTTGAGGAGAACGTGGCTTTTGGTCTCAGGATGAGAGGAACACCTAAAAGGGAAAGGCTCTCCATGATAGAGGACCTTCTCATAGACCTGGGACTGGATGGTTTGGGAGGGCGTTATCCGGAGGAGCTTTCCGGAGGGCAAGCTCAGAGGGTAGCCATAGGCAGGGCTTTGGCTTTTAGTCCTGACGTTCTCCTGATGGACGAGCCTTTTAGTTCGTTGGATCCCAACCTCAGGCGGGACATGAGGCGGCTGATTCTCCGGCTTCATAGGTCCATGGGGCTGACCACGATCTTTGTGTCTCACGATAGAGACGACGCCTTCGACCTGTTTGATAGGGTTGCCTTCATGAAGGGAGGCGTCATAGCCGAGATAGGGAGGCCCGTCGACCTATATGAGAGCCCTGGCTCTCTGGATACAGCTGATTTCATGGGAGTGGTCAACATGGTCCCAGCAAAGAGAGAAGCTGGCCTTACGTCCATAGCAGGGGTGTCTTTTCTGTCCGAAGGGAAGGACGGGGAGGGCTATCTCCTGATCCGACCGGAGCTGTTCAGAATAGGGGAAGGGCCTTGGAGGGGTAGGATAGTCGACGTGAGGGTCAGACAGGGGGAGTTTCGCCTGTCCCTCGACGTTGAGGGTCTTATGTTGGAGGCTCGTACCCTTTCAGGGTGTTTTGTCGAGGGGGCCCACATCCTATTCGACATAAAAAGATCCGATGTAAAATTTTTGATGTAAGTGCTTGAGAGGGGATGTAGAAAATAAAGATTTTAGCCTTGAACGGGAGCCCTAAAGGTGCGAACGGCAACACTCAGATCATGGTGGATACCTTTTTTGAGGGAGCTCAAGCGGCTGGAGCTGAGACAAAGACCCTATATATTAAGGATCTATCTGTGGGGTTTTGCAGGGGATGCTTCTCCTGCTGGACCGTCACGCCTGGACGGTGTATCCAGAAAGACGATATGGACATGGTCCTGGCGGAGATGGGCCAGTCTGACGCTGTTATCTGGGCCACTCCTTTGTATCACTACGGTATGACAGCGATGCTCAAGGCCGCCCTTGAGAGGACCCTGCCTCTGGTAGACCCGCACATGGTCAAGGAAGGGGATACCTACGGCCATCCAGTGAGGAATGGGGATCGGCTTTATCCCAAGACCCTTCTGTTTTCCAACTGTGGTTTCCCTGAAATCCACCACTTCGATGGCCTCATCTCCCAATTCGACTGCCTTTTTAGGGGTAGAGATGAGGGGCTTGCGGAGGCGGTGCTGCGCCCGGCTGGCGGGCTTTTGAGCGTCTCGGTGCCGGAGCTACAGGAACAGATCCGTTGGTACTACGATGCGCTAAAGAGGGCCGGTGAGGAGTTTGTCTCTCAGGGGAGGATATCCTCGGAGGTTCGGGAGACTTTAAAAAAAGATCTTATCTCGACAGACTCGTTTGTCTCCATGGTCAACTCCCATTGGGACAGGTGCCTAAAGGTTAAAAAATGTCCTTAGGCAACCTCTAAAAATGGTGATCCTCAGTATAAAAGAGGTGGTCCGTCATCTGACGGGCCACCTCTTTTATACGTCTTTTTTCCAGCTACCGAACCCCTGACCCAGGACCTCCGTTGCCTCAGCAAGCCTCAGGAAGGCCTTGGGATCGGTCTTCTGTAGATGCTGCTTCAGGAGCATAGCCTGCCTGGCTGTCAGAAGGGTCATCAGCACGTCCCTGTGGACGTCGGAAAATCCGCCTCTGGCGGAGAATATGGTGACCCCTCGCCCCAGCTCGTGGGTTATAAAGTGTTTCGTCTCCTCCGGGTTGTTGCATATCACCAGAGCTTCCTTCTTGATGCCGAAGGATCTCATCGCTCCTCCCATGACGGTGGTATTGATATAGGAGAGGACGACCCCGTAGACGACGTTCTCAAAGCTAACAGCGAAGAAGAAAAGCGCCAGCACGGCGAAGTTGGCTATCATCGTGAACTGGCTGATCTCCATTCCTGTCTTTCTCCTTACAGCCATGGATATTATGTCCGTGCCTCCAAGGGACCCTCCTGCCGCGAATATCATGGCGTAGGGCGCTCCTTGAAGTAAGCCTGCGACAACTATTAGCAAAAAGCGATCCTCTATCACAGGGACCGGCAGGGTATACTCCGCTACGGACAGAAACAGGGTGAAAACCACGGTGCCGTATATGCTCCAGAGTGTGAATCGTCTGGGCAGGACCTTCCATCCGTATATGAACAGCAGGGCGTTGAGCCCCCATATTGTGAGGGGCAGAGGCACGCCCCAGAGATAGTTAAGCAAGAGCCCTATGCCGTTGACCCCGGTTCCAGGCAGCTTTGCCGGTATTACGAACAGCTGTATGGCTATAGCGAATACCACCGCTCCTAGGGTTATGTTGACGAAAGAGCGTCCCTCTTCTTTTATGAACCATCTTACGAATGCGACCATACTCCTTACGGAAAAAGGGTGTTTCAACTAAAAAGTTCCTCCTTATGTCGATTATTTTATCCCTTGAGTGTAGCACAACTGTGGATTTGGGCAAGTCCCTTTGGAAAGTACGATTTCCGTCCGTTATAGTCCTTTGTCCACTCTTAAGAGCAGGATGATCGTGATATACTCTCCTTACAGGTATTCGATCTTTTTTTATGGAGGGAAATTATGCTTATTTTCGGTGACTTCGACAGAGTGGGGCTTCGGTCGAGAAGAGGCTGGGTGATGGGCGTCGGAGTTTGCCTAGCCCTCCTCGGTGGCGTTGCGGTGTCGATGCCGCTTGTAGCCTCTTTGGCCATAGAGTCCGTGATAGGGTGGTTGATGGTGGTTGCTGGGTTCGTCATGGCTATAAGCGGCTACAGGGAGAGACGACAGGGAAGAGGCGGCTTTGGCGACCTGTTGGGGTCGGCTTTGACCCTTGTGACGGGGCTCGTCCTCCTGGCGAAGCCCATGAGTGGAGTAATAACCCTGACCATGATCCTCAGTATGTATTTCATAGCGGAAGGGATCTTCAAGGTTATCGTCGCAATAAAATTAAGAGGACTGGATGGGTGGCTGTGGCTTTTGTTCAGCGGATTGCTGGCGTTATTGCTCGCTGGGCTTATTTGGCATAACCTTTTCGCTGCGGCCTGGGGGGTCGGTTTGCTCGTGGGAATCAATCTTCTCTTTACCGGATCGACCCTTGTAGCTCTCGGGATAACTCTTGGACGGGAGGAATGATCTATGCGCCTTTTGACCAGAAGCGATTTCGACGGCCTTATGTGTGCCGTGCTTCTGAAGGAAATGGGGATTATGGAGGAGCGAAAGTTCGTCCACCCCAAGGACATTCAGGACGGGTTGGTACAGGCCGACTCTAACGATGTCCTCGCCAATATCCCCTATCTGCCGGGATGTGGGCTTTGGTTTGACCACCATGCCTCGGAGGTAGAGAGGGAGGAGATGTTTCGCCACCACTGGGAAGGTTCCTGTGATCCAAGCGCAAAAAGCTGCGCCAGGGTGATCTACAACTACTACGGTGGCGACGAAGGGCCACTTGCCAGGCTCTCCTATCTGGTTGACGTGGCGGACAAGGCAGACTCGGCGGATTTCTCCAGGGAGGAGATCCTGGACCCTCAGGGGTGGGTACTTCTCTCTTTCGTCATGGATCCCAGGACGGGACTAGGCAGATACAGGGACTACACCATATCCAACTATCAGCTCATGGATGATCTGGTGGAGTATCTCAGGAACCACGATATCGACGATATCCTCGCCTTGGAGGACGTCAAGGAAAGGATTCGCCGCTATCGGGATCAGATCCCCCTCTTCATGGATATGCTTAAAGGTACCAGCTACAGTGAGGGAGATGCTGTTGTGACCGATTTGGTGGGAAGGGAAGAGACCTTCGTAGGAAATCGCCACGTTATATACGCTATGTTCCCGGAGAGCAACATCTCCGTGAGGGTGTTCGACGGCAAGAAGATGGAGTTCTGCGTGTTCTCCGTCGGCCACTCCATACTGAACCGTACGTCTAACGTGGACGTGGGAAAGCTGATGCTTCGTTTCGGAGGCGGAGGACACTTCCGGGTCGGAACCTGTCAGGTTTCCTATGAGGATAGACACGAAGTTCTCAAGGAGATACTGAAAGAGATAAACGGGTAGACTCCGATGAAAAGGCTGGGGTGTTTGCGAGCTCTCTCTGTGTTTTTCTCTCTGTTCTTGTCCTTTTCTGCTACATCGGAGGCCCAGGTTTTTAAGTTGGGGGAACCTTGGCTGCCCGGGGAAGCTATCGTCAAAATCACCAAAGGGGCCAGCTTTTCTCCGATTCGATCCAGTGGATCGGATCAGGTGAAGCTCAGGTCCACCCTCCTTATGGAGGGAGATGAGGCCGATTGGCATCTCGTGAGAGGCGATCTGCCTACCGAGACACTCGTGGAAAGCCTGAGGTCCAGCGGTTCGGTCCTGGCGGTCGAGCCAAACTACAAGGTCAGGTCATTGACGACCATGCCTAACGATCCGCTCTTCTCCGATCAGTGGTGGTCAAAGGGAGTTGGGAGCTTAAACGAGGACGTCGGGGTCATAGATGGCTGGTCCAGGGCTACCGCTGGGGGCGGTGTAGTTGCGGTCTTAGACACCGGTGTAGACTATAACCATGTGGACCTCGCCGAAAACATGTGGATCAATCCCAATCCTGTCTCCAACGATCTCCACGGGTACGATTTTGTCAACGACGATGGGGATCCCATGGACGATAATTACCATGGAACCCACTGTGCCGGGATAATCGGCGCAGTAGGCGATAACCGCCTTGGCGTATCAGGCGTGTTCTGGAACGGATCTCTTATGGCGGTGAAGTGTCTGGACAGCGGAGGCTACGGCGACGTGGCCACCGTGGTCAAAGGGCTTGACTATGTCCTTAAAATGAAAAAAAACGGAGTTCCTGTCGTAGTAGTCAACGGGGCCTTCTGCTTCGGTGGCTACTCTCAGGCTGCGTTCGAGGCTATACAGGCTTTGTCCTCGGAGTCGATAATGTTCGTCGCGGCGGCGGGGAACTCCTCCAGCGATAACGACGTCGAGCAGACCTATCCAGCCGGATACGATCTCCCCAACGTGATATCGGTCGCCAATATGGACAGAGACGGTAAGCTGAACGACGGTTCCTCCTTCGGACTTAAGTCCGTCCACCTTGCCGCTCCTGGAACGGACGTTCTCAGCACCTTCCCGAGCCTCCCCTATGACCCGATATCTGGAGACAGGTCGCTGTTTTTCGACGGGATGGAGGCAGGGGGCAACGTGTGGATCGTGTCGGGCGATTGGGACCTTGGACGTCACGAAGGACACCTTCATGGGACGAAGCCCTTTTGGCGTAGCCCCGAGAGAAGCTGGAAGTTGACCTTCAAACCAGGGGGAGGGGAGGGATACCTCACCCTCAGGGATCCGGTAGATATATCGAAGGTGTCAAACGACCTTGAGGTCTACGCTGGAGCCTACGTCAGGGGCTGGTATAACGGGTTTTGGGGATACGACGACGAATGGGTATCCCTGCAATGTCAGCCTCAGCGAGGGGGAGAATGGCTTGACGTCGCTCGCCTCGGCAAGGGAGGTCTCGACCACCTGGATTTTGTTAGGTTAGTCGGGAGAATACCCAGGGAGATGAGGACGGAGCAGGTTCGGTTCCGTTTCATGGTTAGCTGGAGCTCTGGCACCGATCCCTCCGGGTCCTTTTTCTACCTGGATGATTTTGGAATAGGGTTGCCCATCCAGACCGAAAGGTACGAGCTCATGACCGGAACGTCAGTGGCGGCGTCCTTCGTTTCGGGGGCGGTGTCCCTTTTGAACGGTCTCTACCCTGAGGAATCCATGGATACCATCAGATGGAGGATCCTAAGGGGAATAACCCCTATGGAGGGGCTTAAAGGCAAGGTCGCTACGGGAGGAGCTTTGAACGTAAAAAACTCTATGGAGGCCCTCCCCCCTCAGTTTATGGGGTCCTTCCCCCTGGACGGAGGACGGCTTGGGCTATCCGGCACGTTGGACTGGAACTTCAAACACAGCGAGACCTCCGACGTTATCTATCGCCTCTTCCTGGGGGCTGGCGAGTCCGGCGAGATGGAACAGGTCTACGAGGGTAACGACCACAGGTGGGTCTTGCCCGACGACCTAGATCCCGGTCTTTTCAGATGGCAGGTCGTGGCGGTCGATCGTATATGGGGGACCGGCGTCGAGCTTTTGGCGTCCAGCGACCTGAAAGCCCTTAACGTCGTGGAGGGATTCCAGGAGATCGGATCGCCCGTCTCGAAGGATCTGCTTCGAAAGGCAGGGCTGGAGGGCAGGCTATACGTCAGCGCCCCTATGAGCCTGGATGTCTCAATACCTGAGACTCAGCCGATGGGGCTGGGAGACCTAGGGCCTATACTGCCAGAAAAAGGCTCGACCCATCCTGATGCCCTCTCGAAACTCCTTGGGGTGAAACAATCGGACATACTGGACCAAATGTCATTCTCCGTCTCTAAGCGAACTGGATACGGGAACAGGGCGTTTTTCGATGTCACTCTGTCTGTCCACGAATCGGAGCTTAAAAAGCTGGACCTTCCCGGCTACGGCGCATCGGATCTTGATGTCCTTAACAGGTTTGGCCTCTTCGTCGTCATTGGAAATCATAGATGGGAGCTGATGACCCTAGTAGGGGACAGGCTGGGCGACCTTTTCTGGATCTCAAAGAAAGAGGAGGACGAGAAGGCCATCTACAACGTCTGTTGGACCGTTTGCATCGTGGATGGAAAAGACCCCTATATCGGGGTTATGGCAGACGGGGCTGGCAGAGGCTTCTTCCTAGTTCAGGACGGTGTCGAGGACGGGGTACTGAATTTCCCCATGGTCCTATCCAGGGAGAAGGGAGAGATAGCGGCCTTCCTTCCCGGTTCCGGCGGATGCACCGTGGGACCTGTAGGACTTTGGCAGGCGATGTTGCTCCTAGGGCTGCCTCTGTTGCTAAGGGCAAAACGGTGAAAAATGATAAAAGAAGCCAGCTTTCCTTAGGGGAGCTGGCTTCTTTACTTTAATGGCATCTCTAAACACTCTGATCCTCGGAGAGATCGTCCCGACAGAGCCCGTTCGAGCCCGTATTTTCGACCTGCCGTAGTGTAGTACGAATGGGGCGACAGGACGTCGCCCCAAGCCGAGGGGGCACAGGACGTGCCCTCCGAGGCGGTTCGTACGTAACAGGCAGGTCGAAAATACGCCTGGGCGAGATAGGGCACAGGCGGGACGGTCTCTCCGAGGGGACTCAAGTGTGAGTTTTTAGATGTTTCCCATTACGCTGAACCTGTATAAGGTCCTTCCCGACAGGACCTGTCCCGGTGTCAACACAGGGGGCTTTATCGTTCCAGAGTTTATTCCGTTCCCCCATCCCTGAGGTTCCAGTGCTATGCCTCTGTGGGGGGTGGGGCTCAAACCTCCCCCGTCGTAGAGGACCACAAACCTTTCAGTGGTGTCTATGGACAGGCTTCTGCCGCTTGGGAGATGGCTAAGGGTCACGTCCGGTCCAGTGCCTCTGTGTTTCAGCAAAAAGGGATTGTCGATCCCCGGCCCAGGAGGGGACGGTTTGCGGAGATCGAACCTCGTCCCCTTCACATCGCTTATCATCTCGCTACTTTTGGCGGGATCGAGCATCACCTGGTCCGAGTCTATCGCTATAGCTTGGTCCAGACCGGAGCTGGAAAAACCTGACAGGTTCAGATAAAGGTGGAGAGTCGGGGCCAAAAGCGTCGGTCTCTCGGACCTATCACGCCAGCGGAACTCGAACACCCCTCCGGGACGGACCGTATAATCCGCCTGAAAATCTATCGGTCCCGGAAACCCCTCCTCCATGTGTTCGAACCTGGTGCTGAGCCTCAGAAACTCGGCTCCATCCTCCTGCCCTATCTCCCAATCAAAAAGCCTCCTGGAAAAACCTCTGTACCCTCCGTGAAGACAGCTCCCCGGCTCGTTCTCCGAAAGGCTGTATCTCGCGTCTTCAATGGAGAAAGAGGCTCCACCTATTCTCCCGGCCACGGGACCGCATATCACCCCGGCCCAAAACCTATTGGTCTGATAGTCCTCGACCCTGTCCATCCCTAATGTAACGTTGTCCAACCTTCCCTGTTTGTCGGGACACTGTATCTCCCTCACCGCCCCCCCGTAGTTCAGCACCTTCACCCTGAGCCCCGACCAGTCGGAAAGGCAAAACTGTAACACGGGATCGCCGTTATCGATCTTACCGAAGGAGGATATATCTATGGTCAATAAACTCATCTCTTTCTTTGTGTATCCAAAATTGGACTCGCAGATGACCGCCTTGATGCCATGTTTTTCGGGCACGACTTTTTTCTGGATAGGCGACCGGACATGGAAGACACTCACTTGAAACATAACCGTTACCGACATGAAACCCACCTCCCCTATTATCCTAGGGGAGGTGGTCTTTTTGGCCGTTATGTTGATGGATAACGTGGTTTACTGTGAGGAGGTTAGAACGGTGTTTCAGCCTGTTGTAAATCTCTTCGGCGGTCAGGTGTGGGGATATGAGTTCCTCTCCCGGGGCCGCCCTCCGGTGGAATCGGCCTGCGAGCTTTTCGACAGGGCGGAGCGACTTGGAACCCTGTGGGAGCTTGAGGAGCTATGTCGAAGCTCCACCCTTAACGTGCTTTCCGACGTGATCGACTCGGAGGATAAGAGAGTGTTCATAAACGTGACCCCTTCGGTCTTCTTGGACGACAGCTTCCCTGCCTCCTTCAACGGTTTTGTGGTGGAGAGGCGGGGGATCAGGGCGTCTCAGGTGGTCATAGAGCTGACCGAGAGGCAGGAGGTCTCCGATTATGGCCTCCTATCCAGACGGGTCGAGGAGATGAAGGAGCAGGGCTTTCGTATCGCCATAGACGACCTGGGTGCGGGGCACTCCGGTCTTATAATGTTGGCATCCTGTATACCGGACTACATAAAGCTGGACATGGCCCTAATTCGGGATATCCACGAGGAGCCAAGGAAACAGCACATAGTCCGATCGCTGGTGGGGCTGGCCTCTCAGGTCGAGTCCAGGATCATCGCCGAGGGCGTTGAGACGAAGCAGGAGCTCGAGACCCTCATGAGGCTTGGGATACGCTTTATCCAGGGATATCTTTTCGCAAGGCCTTCCTCCCAGCCATACGACCTGTCTCCTCTCCAGAGGAACATGGTCCAGTCCATATGGGACGACCTCCAGACCAGCGAGGGCGAGGCCCCAGACGGACTCCTGTCCATGACAACCAGGGCCAGGGCCATGCAGAGGGACGAGATCTCCTGCAAGGACCTGTGGTACGTCATGAAGAACACCCCCGAGTTCGACCACGGGGTTGTCCTGGACGGCAAGACCCCGGTGGGGTTGGTAACCAGAAACGACTTCGCATCCAAGATGGGAGGGGCCTACGGCTTCCATCTATTCCAGAACAGGCCCGTGGAGGCAGCGGCGAAGAAGAACTTTTTGTCCGTGGGACACAGTTGCTCGATTCGACACCTTTCCAAGCTGGCAATGGAGCGGTGTCCAGACGCTATCTACGATCCCGTGGTGGTCGTGGACACCAGGGGCCACTATATGGGGACCGTGACCATGAAGCAGGTCATAGCCAGGTCGGCTGAGATAGAGGTTAGGCAGGCCCTCACCTGCAATCCCCTGAGCGGCCTTCCGGGAAATCAGGAGATCCAGCGGTGGATCTCCCGATGTAAGGGCTGTGACTATCCATTTACGCTGATATACGCCGATCTGGACCGTTTTAAGGAGTACAACGACACCTACGGTTTTATCGAGGGAGACGGCCTGATAAAGCTCACCGCCTCGGTGCTCCAGGACGGTTTCAGCGAGCTGGGAAGCAGGGTATCCCTCGGGCACGTGGGGGGAGACGACTTCGTGGCGGTCGTCACAGGCAACCTCCCGGAGGGATGTCTTGACTCGATCTGCCGGGAGTTCGACAGGAGAAAGAGGGATTTTTTCCACCAGGAGGACTGGGATAGAGGTTTTTTCTGCTCTGTCAACAGAAAAGGGGAAAACTGCAATGTGTCACCCGTGACGTTGAGCTTAGCCGTCATAGAGAAGGAGAACCTGGGGTGGGACATCCATCCGGCCAAGATGTCCGAGATAGCTGCGTCCCTGAAACACAGGGCCAAACAGCTCACCTACGAGACAGGGCGAAGCGGATGGGTCCAGGAGCGTAGATTTCACGGAAGCGAAGCGGGAGGTATGGTGTCATGACCTTGAAGAGGCGTCTTGCTGTTATGGCTCTGTCGGTGTGTCTGTCCATGGCGGCGTTGGCTTTTTTCTCCTCCCAGGGGGCCAGATCCACCCTGATAGATCTTCTGGACAGGGGGCAGGTTCGTGAGAGCAGGGGGTCGGCGGCGGCTGTGTCGAACTGGTTTAAGTCCCTGGAGAACGTGGTTATCACAGGGGCAAATAACCTTTCCTTCATGATAGAGGACCTGGGGCTTCTTCCCGGGACGGCGGGAAACTACATGAGAAACCTTACCGAGGCCTCTAGCCCCATGGGGCTTACAGACCTGTACCTAGCGTTGCCAAGCGGGCAGTTTCTGGACGGAGGGGATTGGTTTCCCGAGGATGACTACGATCCAAGGACCGAACATTGGTACGTGTCAGCGGAGAAGGCCGGTTCTGCTGTGTTGTCGTCGCCCTGGGTATCCCCAAGGCTGGAGGAGCCGGTGATGACCCTGTCCATGCCCATATACTCGCTGTATCAGGAGGGAAGGCTTTTAGGCGTCATGGGAGCAGATATACCGATGTCGGCACTTACTGGTGTGATCCCACCGGAGGGGGCCTTGCTTATAGGTCCTTCCGGTGAGGTGTTGGCCGGGTCTGGGGATGAAAATATCCTCTCGAGCATCCCTGATCTCCTCAAAACGGGGGGACCATCGGCCATGGATGTGGCCTTTGACGGCAGGCGAGTTCAGCTTTCGTCCTTCCCCCTCTCTCGAGGAATGTGGATGATCACGGTTTCGGACAGGGATGAGGTTTTTCTTCCCCTCAAGCGTCTGGAGAGAACCCAGTGGATCCTGGTGTCCGTCGCTGTGGTCATTCTCGCTCTGGGACTTGGGCTGTTTTGTAGGAGGTTCATGGCCCAGATAGGCCGTCTGACCTCCGTCGCAGAGGCGGCCATTATGGGCGATCTGACGGCCCGGTGTGACATGACCGGCAACGACGAGTTAGCCAGGGTCTCGATGGCTCTGGACTGCCTTATAGATTTTCAGCGGGACGTGTTGAAGTCCCTTAAAGACGGAAACGGCAGCATAATGTCCAGCTCCTCCGGCCTGTCCACCATCGCCGGAAAGGTCGAGTCGGTAACGGCGGGACTTCAGGAGGCCAGCGCTGAGTTGGTCGAGTCCATGGAGGAGAGCATAGAGGCGGTCCAGATAGCTGAGAGGGACGCGTCATCCGTGACCGAGGGGGCGAGGCAGGTCGCCTGTCTTGCCGAGGAGACCAAAAAAAGCTCCGACAGGACCCTGACACAGGCTCGTACGGCCAGGGAGCTGGCCCAGGAGAACGGCCAGGGGGTCGAGACCATGTCCCGTGACTTCCTCTCCGTATCGGAGATATCCCAGGGTCTGGGGCAGGGAACGCAGGGTATAGAGGCCTTCGTGGCGACCATAGGTGACATAGCGGATCAGACCAACCTCCTGGCGTTGAACGCGGCCATAGAGGCCGCTAGGGCTGGCGAGGCGGGAAGGGGCTTTTCCGTGGTGGCAGGAGAGATCAGGGAGCTCTCGGAGCAGAGCCGAGCCGCGGCGAAGAGGATCAAAGACCTCTCGTCCTCCATGGTCAAGGGGGTAGCCCAACTTAGCGATATCGCCTCAGAGGGAGGTTCTGTGACCCAAGCCAACCTGGAACGGTCTCGTATGCTCTATCAGGCTCTGGAGGCGATAGCGGACGAGGCCGCCGACGTGAGCGCTAAGACCAACGAGGTCCTGAACAGGTCCGAGAACCAGACGAAATACAACGGACAGGTTTCCTCCATGCTGTCCAGCCTCTGTGGCGCGGCAAAAAGGTCCATGGCTAGGGCCATGGACCTGGAAAACTCGGTTATGGCCCTGCTGGAAGGTGTCTCGGGCCTGGGAAGGGAGAACGGGACGCTGGTTGAGCTGGCCGGGCGACAGGAGATGCTTATCGGCCGCCATCGCTTATGAGGACCTTAAATGTATAGAGAGGGAATCCCCTCTGCCCATGTCCATGTGTCGACCTATCTCCCTTAACGAGCGATCTATCTCCTCAAGATCCGGCAGATGGTCCATTTTGAGGGAGGTCTTGCCCGGATAGAGCTGGTAGTGGTCCCTATAACATGCGGGGGTTACGTTGGGCATCAGGACGTTGGCCCCGGCCCCAAGCATTGCCTCCCTGCCGTTGGAGCACAGGGAACCTGCTGCGGTGGTGGCTGGGATGTTGGAGTAGGGCAGGCTCAGCCTTAAAAGGGCCGTCAACTTTACGACCTGCTCCATGGACCCTGGGGAACATTGACCCAGAGGCGTCTGGGGGTTGGGGATGAAAGGACCGATCCCGACCATATCCAACCCCAGATCCCGACACAGCGCAAGGTTGCCCTGTTGGATCTCCTCTGTCTCCCCAGGGAGTCCCACCATGAAACCGGACCCCAGCTCTATCCCGGCCTCCCTCAGGTCAGACAGGGCCTGTAGTCTCCTTGACAGTGTCACCCCGTCCCTCAGCTTACGGTGGAGCTCCTGGTCTGATGTCTCGAACCTCATCAAAAATCGGTTGACCCCAGCGGAGGCCATGGAGCGGTAGTCCTCCCCCCTGAAGATGCCGCAGCTCAAGGTCACCGCCACGTCGAACCGCTCCTTTATGGACTCCACCATACGGCAGAGCCTTGAGGCGGTCCAGTCCGGGTCCTCTCCTCCCTGGAGCACCAGAGTCCTGAAGCCGGCTTGGTAGGCTATTTCGGCTGAGTTCAAAATCTCCTCCTCGTCCATGGAGTAGCGACGGATCTCATCGTTATCCCGTCTGAGGCCGCAGTAGAGGCAGTTTTGGCTACAGCGGTTGGTGTACTCCAGAAGCCCCCTCACCCACACCCCGTCGCCGTACTTTTCCCGCCTGACCCTGTCGGCCTGGGCCACCAGTATGGCGGTCTCCCTGTCGGTCATCAGCATGAGAAGCCCCTGTACAGAGCATGTTCAACCGGGAAAGGCTCAAGGGCACGGGGAAGGAGCCCCTTGCCCCAGGCCAGGAAAAGTCCGTAGTTGGTCCCCGGGACTCCCGCCTCCCTCAGGGCCTCTATCCTGTTCATCATGTCGTTTCTGGTGACCATACAGCCAGCGCAGTTGATCACCAGGTGATATGACTTTAGGTCCTCCTTTGAGGGCATGTCCTGCCTTAGCTCGAAGGTCACGTCGGGGCGGACCTTTTTTCTGAATATGTTGGGGATCTTCACCGTCCCTATGTCGTCGTCCATCCTGTGGTGCTTGCAGGCCTCAAGCACGAGGATCTTGCCACCGGGAGGGATCTCCGATAGCCTCGTAAGGCCCTCGACGAAAAAGGCCAGGTCGCCCTTCTTCCTGGCAAAAATTATCGAAAACGACGTCAGAAGCTGGTCTTCAGGAAGGATGGCCCCGACCTCGGAGAAGGCCTGGCTGTCGGTTATTACCAAAGAAGGTCTCTCCTTGAGTCCCCTGTAGCACTGGTCCAGCCTCTTCTCCGTGGAGATAGCCATTGTGCAGTCTTTGTCCAGTATGTCCCTTATGGTCTCCACCTGGGGCAGTATCATCCTCGCCTTCGGAGCCGATGCGTCTATAGGAGTGACCAGAAGCACCGTCTCCCCTGGCTGTACCAGACCATCCAAGGGGGTTATCTCCCTCTCTATATGGGAGGAAAATCCCTGAAGGGCCATGTCCAGGTCCTCCAGCCCTCGGCCCGTGTGGTTGTCCACCGATATCTTTCTGAAAGCCGGAGCGAAGTGTCGCTTTTCGTCGCACAGGCCTGAGTCGGAGAAGGTCAGCACCACAAGGCAGGGGACGCCCCTTTCCCTGAGCTTTTCTACAAGGCTAACCTCGCCGTCGGTAGGTGGGGTGTCGGACCTGGTCACGAACAGCACTAGGTCCGCCACGTCGAGCTTTTTGGAGCTCCTCTCCACCCTCATTGAGCCAAGCTGGTCCTCGTCGTCGTCGAAGCCGGCGGTGTCAACCACCGACACGGGCCCCAATGGGCCCATCTCCATGGCGTGTACCACCGGGTCGGTGGTCGTCCCAGGCCTGTCCGATACTATGGAAGCCTCGGTCCTAAGTAGGTTGTTGGTAAGATAGGACTTTCCGCTGTTTCTGAGGCCGTAGACCACCAGGGTTATCCTCTCCGCCTTAGGTGTGCTCAACATGATGTCGATCCCCCTCTAAAGGTATCGCCGGACCTGGTCCGGCTCCTTTCTGCTCTTAGCCCTGGGCTTATCGTCGGGCCATCCCATGGTTATCATGACGTCCAGACGGGCGGACCTCTCAAGGCCCAGGGCGGACTTGACAGCCCTCTCGTTGAACCACCCTATCCAGCATGTCCCCAGGCCGAGCTCCGCCGCCCTCAGGGTCAGGTGGTCGGTGGCTATAGCCACGTCCATCATCTCGTAACGGACGTTTCTGACCAGTCCCGCCAGCCAGGGGGCCAGCTTCGCCCTCTTTAAGGTCTCCACCGCTATTATTACCGGGGCCTGGTCGATAAATCGGTTCATGCCCTGGCTGAACATCCCCGAGTTCATGGCCGAAGCCACGGCCCGCCGGACCTTGTCGGACCGGCAGACGTGGAAGAACCAGGGCTGTGAGTTGCACGCGCTGGGTGCGGTCCTGGCGGCCTCTAGGCAGGCTTCCACCATATCCTCCGGGACAGGGTCCGGCCGGTATTTTCTGACGCTTCGTCTAGTCTTTATAAGGTCGTCGAAATCCATAATCTCACTCCTTTTTCACGCCTCTTCCTGGACTATATTACCCGATAAGTTTTCCCCTAAGAGCCTCTTTCTGTAGTGGATCAAAAACCACAGTGTCAGAGCTGCCGCGCCAAGGTCGGCGGTGGGATACACCAAAAACACCCCCTGAAGGCCGAATATCGGTGGAAGAACCAGGGCCAGAGGGATTAAAAACAGAACCTGGCGGCTCAGGGACATTATCATCGACGGCCTGGCGAGGCCCAGGGCCTGGAAAGTGGCGGTCCCTATTACCTGAAACCCCACCAAAAAGTACAATGACAGGGCTATCTTGATAAATCGCTTGGACATGGCCAGCAGGGCAGGGTCGTCGGTGAACACCCTTACTATGGGATCGGGAAAGGCTATGAGCAGTATGGAGGTCCCTATGGATATGGCGGAAGCCCCTATCAGCCCCAGCTCAACCGCCCTTTTAGCCCTGAGGACGTTGGCAGCTCCGTAGGCATAGCCCACCACGGGCTGAAGCCCCTGGGCTATGCCGAATATGGGCATTATGCTGAGGCTCATGAGTTTTTGCACTATCCCCTGGGCCGCGATGGCGTCGGTTCCGCCGTAGAGGCTTAGACGGTTCAGTATTATAAGCCCCGCCACGGATTGAGCTGATATCCTTGCGAACTCCGAGCCCCCTACGGCCAGAACCTCTTTCACGATGTCGAGCCTCAGCCTGACGTTGGCTCTCTTCATGGTTATGGAGCTTCGCCCCGGCATCATATAGTGGGCCAGAGCCCACGAGACGGTCACACCCTGGGCTATAACTGTGGCTATGGCTGCCCCCTTGACCCCCATCTTTAGGACGAAGATGAACAGAGGGTCCAGCACGATGTTGGTCAGAGCCGACAGCACCATGGTCAGCATGGCTATCTTGGCGTTTCCCTCGGCCCTGATGACGCAGTTCATGGTTATCCCCGACACCAGCAGGGGAGAGCCAAGGAAGATCGTCCCTAGGTAGTCGTGAAGGAACGGCCTGATCTCCTCCGGCGCTCCTGTTAGGTTCGACAGAAAGGGGAGAAAGATCTTCCCCAGTGTGGACACCATAATTCCTGCTACCATGGCCATGATGAGGGCGTTCCCCAGCGCCCTCTCCGCCTTGCCCAGGTCCCCAGCGCCCAGGGAGCGTGACACTAAAGACGCCGTCCCTACCCCCACCAACATTGCCAGGGCGTGAACTATAAACTGTATCGGAAACGCTGCGGCAACAGCTCCGAGCCCCAGAGGGCCTACCCCCCGACCTACGAAGATCGTGTCTATCACGTTGTAGGACGCCATCACCAGCATTCCGGTCATGGCGGGAACCGACAGCTTCACAAGAAGCTTCCCTACCGGATCGGTCCCTAAAAAGCTAGTTTTTTCCCCTATAATGGTATCCCCCTTTTCTCAATCGCCCCCCATTATAGCGTCTTTTGGCGGAGGGCTTGATCCGCAGGATTAGGGAATGTAGACTAATGTGGTGTGAGAATATACCCAAAGAGGAGGTTTTTTAAAGTGAAAAAGAGACTGTTCTATGCGATAGGGATCTGTGCCCTGGTCCTGTCTCTAGCCACCGCTGGGCTGGCCAAAAATGCACTGGTGTTTCAGACCGACTTCGGTCTTGGCGACGGGGCTGTGTCGGCCATGAAGGGCGTCGCCTTCGGGGTGGACAGGGACATGGCAATTTTTGACCTGACCCACTACATCCCTCCCTACTCCATATGGGACGGGGCCTACAGGCTTCACCAGACCATGGAGTTCTGGCCAGAGGGGACGGTTTTCGTGTCGGTGGTGGACCCAGGCGTCGGGACGGAACGTCGTTCGGTAGTAGCCAAGACCAAGGACGGTCGCTTCATAGTCACCCCGGACAACGGAACCCTCACCTTCGTCGAGGAGATAGTGGGACTGGAGTCGGTCAGGATTATCGACGATAAGAGACACCGTCTCGCTGGATCGGAGGAATCCTACACCTTCTTCGGACGGGACCTCTACGCCTACACCGGCGCCAAGCTGGCCTCTGGCACTATAACCTTCGAGGAGGTCGGGCCGATCTACGAGGGAAAGGTGATCTCCATACCCTATCAGAGGGCAAAAGTAGAGGACGGGGCGGTGATAGGCAACATCCCGGTCCTGGACATCCGCTACGGCAACGTGTGGAGCAACATAGGCAAGCCCCTTTTCGATCGACTCTCCCCGGAGATAGGCCAGATCTTCGAGGTCACGGTCAAAGAGGGGGACAAGGTCGTGTACAGTGGGGATATCCCCTACGTCAACACCTTCGGCGACGTCCCAGAGGGATCCCCTCTCATCTACTTCAACAGCCTGATGAACCTCTCCTTGGCCCTCAACATGGACAGCTTCTCGGAGCAAAACGGCATCATGTCCGGCGGAGACTGGTCAATATCGGTAAAACCTAAAAAGTAGGATAAAGAGGCAGGCCCTAGGGCCTGCCTCTTCGGTTGCTAGACCTTTTTCCTAGGCGTATACTATTTAAGGCATAGTTTTTATGCCTTAAAGTATCGGGGAGGGATAAAGATGGAAAAGGAAGGAATGCTCAAGAAACTGGCACAATCGGTGGTGGACATGGACGAAGAGGCTTCCGAGCAGCTATCCAGGGATTTCGTCGAGGCTGGGTTTGACGCCTACGACGGCATAGCCTCTGGTCTGGCCCTTGGAATGGACGAGGCGGGACGACTTTACGAGGAGGAGGAATATTACATACCGGAGCTTCTGCTCTGTTCCGACGCAATGTACTCGGGACTGGAGGTCCTAAAGCCCCACCTCAAGAAGGAGGACTCCTCCGAGAGCCTGAGGGCCGTCGTCGGTGTCGTCGAGGGGGATACCCACGATATAGGTAAAAACCTCTTCAAGGTCATGCTGGAGACAGTGGGTTTTGAGGTGTTCGACCTGGGGAGAGACGTCCCTCCTAAGGATTTTGTGGATAAGGCCAAGGAGGTCGGGGCTCACCTTGTTGGAATGTCCACCTTGATGACCACAACGATGCCCAACATGCCCGTGGTGGTGGAGCTTCTAAAAAGCCATGGCATGAGGGATAACACCGTGGTCATGGTTGGAGGAGGACCTATCTCACGAAGCTTCGCCCAGAAGATCGGCGCCGACGGCTACGCCCCGGAGGCCTCGGCGGCGGCGAGGCTGGCTAAGGAGCTCGTGATCTCCAAAAAAGAGGCCCTGAACCGTGCCGCAGTTTAAGGACCAGATGACCCCTCTTGAGAGGGGCAAGGCTATGGCGGCAGGGCAGCCGGTTGACCGGATTCAGTGCAACCCCAACCTGTCAAACGGAATCGCCCGTATATCGGGGTGCAAAATATCCCAGTTCAACCACGATCCCAGGGCCCTGGCGGACGCGGTTATAGCGACCCACCGCCGTTTCGGAGGGGACGGCGCCAAGGTTTTCACCGACCTATTCACCGTCGCCGAGGCAATGGGAGCCAAGATAAAGTTTCCCGACGACGACACCGCCGATCTCCTGGAGCCAGCGATCGATTCGGTGTCCAAAATCGAAAGCCTTGAGCCGATCGATCCAGAAAAGGCCTGTCGTATTCCGATCCAGTTGAAGGCGATGGAGATGGTGGTGGAGGAGATAAGCTCGGAGGTCCCCTGCACCGCCCTGGTGGTCGGACCGTTTACCACCGCATTCTTCCTAGTGGGGGTCCAGAATATGACCAGGCTGATGATAAGGGACCCAGAGTCGGTGGACAAGCTCTGCGAGCTTTCCCTGGAGAGCACTATCAGATACGTGGACGCAGCCATCGACCGAGGTATGGGAATCTCCATAGCGGAGCCACTGTCTTCATGCACGGTGGTCAGCCCGACTCACTTTCGCCGTTACGCCGCTCCTGCGGTGGGAAAGCTGCTAGGTCACATAAAGTCCAAGGGAATGGGGACCTCCATGCACATATGCGGCAAGACCGACGGTATATGGGAGGATCTGGCGGACATGGGCCTTAACGCTCTGAGCGTCGACAACGTGGTCAGCCTGCCCGACTGCGTCGCTAAAGTAGGCGACAGGATGAAGATAATGGGAAAGGTGGATCCCTCGTCGGTGGTGTTCGCCGGGACCAAAGAGGAGGTCAGAAAGGCCTGTCTCAGGGACATAAAGGACGGTTTCCGGTCGCCTAAGGGGTTCGCCCTCATGTCGGGCTGTGGCCTGCCTGTGGAGACCCCCGTGGAGAACATAGACGTCATGATGGACACAGCTAGAGAGCTGGGCTGGCCTCTGACGGAGGAAAAAATCGACAGAGCTCTGGAGATGGACAGGTATGATAGCTGATCTCTCCCCTCTGGAGCGTTTGACCAGGGCAATACACCTTCAGGAGGTTGACCGTCCTCCCTGTATATGTCCTGGGGGCATGATGAACATGGTGGTCGAGGACGTGATGGACTTGACGGAGCGTCCCTGGCCCCAGGCCCACCTCACAGGGGAGGCCATGGCAGAGCTGGCGTCGGGCCACTATCACAACGGAGGCTTCGAGAACTACGGTGTCCCTTTCTGTATGACAGTGGAGGCCCAGTCCATGGGAGCTCCCGTCTCCATGGGGGACCGGATCCACGAGCCAAGGGTGACCTCCTACGTCATAAAGCGGTCTCAGGACTGGGATAGCCTCACCCCTATAGACCTCTCCTCCGGCAGGGCACGGGAGGTCTGTCGTGCTATCTCCATACTTAAGAGCAGAGGAACGGAGGTCCCAGTGATAGCTAACTTAACCGGGCCGGTCAGCCTGGCGACGTCGCTGGTCGACCCGGCGGTGTTCTACAAGGACATCCGAAAGAATCCCTCCCACGTCGAGGGCCTTATGGACCGGATTACCGAGGAACTGATCCGCTTCGGCAGGGCCCAGCTCGAGGCTGGGGCCGATGTCCTCACCATATCGGACCCCAGTGGAACAGGGGAGATACTTGGGCCAAAGGCCTTTGAGACCTTCGCTATCCCATACCTTAACCGGATCCTCGATTCCCTGGCTCCTTTGGCGCAGGGGACCATCGTCCACATCTGCGGAAGGCTTAAGGGAGTGGCCCACCTTCTGGGCGGCCTGCACTGCGACTGTATCAGCTTCGACTCTATCTCCTCCGCCAAGGATATAGCCAGTCACGTCGAGGGAAAATCCCTGATGGGCAACGTGAGCACCCTAGCCATAGAGACCGCCGCCCCGGGCCACCTTCGGCTGCTTTGCCAGTCCAGCCTGAACCAGGGCATCCACGTCCTGGCCCCGGCCTGCGGAATAGGTGCCATGACCGCTCTCGACCAGGTCAGAACCATGGTCGACGTGGCTAAGAACAACAGGAGGGCCTGATTTGCCTTTCATAACGTTCGAGGGAGTGACCTGGGACTACTCTCCGGGTCCCTCCCTGCTTGAGCTCCTGAGGAGGGGCAGAGTCAAGGTTGAAAGCCCCTGCGGCGGCAAGGGAACCTGTGGCAAGTGCAGGGTATTGGTGAACGGCGGCGGCCCGATCTCCGAGGAGGAGAGGGCCTTTTTGACGGGGCAGGAGATCCAAAGAGGGGTTCGTCTCGCCTGTCTCTGCTATCCCCAGGATGACCTGGAGGTCCGGTCATACGGCGAGGCCGAGAGGGGCCTGACGGTCTTAGAGGAAGGGGATATGCCTCCTATCTCGCTGGATCCGGCTGTATCCTTTCGCACTATAAAGCTCCCTATACCAGCCCTCAGGGACGGAAAATCGCTGTTGGATCACCTGAGGTCCTGTATTGGGGTTACCGAGCCGTCCCTGTCCCTTTTGAGGAGGATCCCTCAGGCCTTTAGGGCCCAAAATGTGACGGTGGTGTACCATCAGGGGAGGGTCATAGACCTGATCCCCTCTGAGGCGGAGGAACTGTACGGCCTGGCGGTGGACGTGGGAACCACCACGGTAGTGGTGTCTCTGATCTCCCTCTCCACCGGAAAGGTGTTGGGGTCGGCGGGATCGATCAACCCACAGAAGGACTTCGGTCTGGACGTCATCTCCCGGATACATCACGCCGATTCAGACGGTGGACTTGAGGAGATGAGGTCCTCCATAGTGATCTGTCTCAACGGTCTGGTCGACCAGGTCTGTGTGGACGCTAATGTCCCTAGGGACAGGATCTACGAGATGGCGGTGGGATGCAACGCCACGATGGAGTCGCTTCTCCTTGGGATACACCCGGGATCTTTGGGTAAGGCTCCCTTCTCCCCTGTGGTCAGGGAGGGCCTTTCGCTCCCAGCCGAGGAGGTGGGGCTAACCCTGGGACACGGGGCCATGGTCTACTGTCTGCCCGGGGTCTCCGCCTATATCGGGTCGGACATAGTCGCCGGTATGTTGGCCACAGAGCTTGAGGAGGACAGGGGAATCAGGCTGTTTATCGACATAGGGACCAACGGCGAGATAGTCCTGTCCATAAATGGCGAGCTCAGCTCCTGCTCCTGCGCCGCCGGTCCCGCCCTTGAGGGGATGAACATAAGCTGCGGCATGAGGGCCTCCGAAGGGGCCGTAGAGTCGGTGTCCCTGGATGGGCCTATCTCTCTGGGGATTATCGGAGGAGTGGAGGCGGTTGGCCTCTGCGGAAGCGGCATACTGGACGTCCTGTCGGAGGTCGTAAGGCTCGGCATGGTTGGAAAGACCGGAAGGCTCAAGGAAGGGCCGTTGGTGGTCGATCAGGGTGGAACCAGGCGTCTGGTGCTCCAAAAGAGCCCGCCCATAGAGGTTACCCAGGGGGATATAAGGCAGGTCCAACTGGCCCGGGGAGCTATACTGTCGGGATTCCTATCCCTTTTGGAGGCCAAGGGCCTGACCATGGACGACCTGGACCAGGTGCTTATAGCCGGTCAGTTCGGTCGCCATCTTTCGGTGGAGAGCCTCACAGGGTCGGGGCTGATCCCTAAAGAGCTGAAAGACCGCATCCGCTACTGCGGAAACACCTCCCGAACCGGCTCTATGATGTGCCTTCTGTCCAGGTCCGCCAGAAAGAGGGCGGAATCCCTGGCTGGGCAGGTGGACTACCTTGAGCTTTCGGTCCTCGAGGGCTACGACAGGCTTTTCGCCAGATGTCTCCAGTTCGAGGTGTCAAAATGAGGGCCTGTCCGGTAAACGCCAAGGGGCCGGTCCCAGAGCCTCTGGCGTCACGATTCCCTTTCCCGGAGGTCCATACCGACGGGGCGATAATGGCAGATCTTGCCATGGCCATAAAGGAGCTTAAAGGCGACGTCTACTGTTCGGTTCCATTTTGCTCCACCGTGGAATCGGAGGCACTAGGGGCGACGGTCAAGCTGGGAGACCACACCTCCACCCCTCTTATAAGGGAAAACCCCTGGGGCTCTCTGGATGAGGTCTCCATGCCGGAGTGGGACCCCCAAAGGGGAAGGATGGGGGAGGTCATGAGGGCTCTGTCGATTTTAGGGGATAGGGGACTACCGACGGTTTTCAAGCTGACGGGCCCCTTCACGACCATGATGAACCTGATCGAGCCAAGGGGCCTTTTCAAGGCCATCAGGAAGGAAAGAGAGGCAGTTGAGGGGCTTCTTAGGTCCATATCGGCCTACTCTCTGGCCTGTGCCCAGGAGGCCGTAAGTCGAGGGGTATCGGTCATCTCTCTGGCTGAGTCCTCCGCCACGACGGACCTTGTCGGACCTAAGGTCTTTTCCGACCTGGTGGGCCCGGAGATCATGGGGCTAATGGAGGCCATGACCCTCATCCCGGGAGGCTGGTCGGGGCACCTGTGCGGAAGGCTGTCCACCTCCCTTGAGGAGGGGGGCTTTATCGAGGTCAGCAGGATCGGCACCGATAGAGGGCGATACGGTGACAACCTGGAAAAACTGAGAAAAGAGGGCGTCCGCTGGTTCTGTCACAGCTGTATCTCCATGACACCCAAGGAGACCTCCCAGGCTTGGACCTTTAGGGCGAAAAGAACATAGGCAAGAGGCAGGCCCTGGGGCCTGCCTCTTCGATTTTAATCGGCGGCGGTATCGCTGTAAAGGTTGGATATCTCCGCGGTGATCCGTCTGGCCGATTCTCTCATGGTCTGGACCGACTCCTCGGTCTTCTGGGTCAGCTCGTTGGATCGGTATATCCCGTCGGTGACCTCTGATACGTGCCCCTTGACCACCTCGAATATCCTCTGGACGTTCTGGGTGGCGGGGGTTATCTTTCCAGCCTCCTCGTGGACCTTCTCAGCCAGCTTGCCAACCTCCACCGCTACGACGGAGAATCCCTTCCCTGCCTCCCCTGCGTGGGCCGCCTCTATGTTGGCGTTCAGGGCCAGGAGGTTGGTCCTGATGGACGTGGCGTTTATTGAGCCTATTATCGGTGAAAATGTATCGAGAAGGGCCTCCGCCTCGGTGGCCTTCATGGTCAGGTTTGACGATGCCTCCTGGTTTCTGGCCAGGAGTTCGCTCAGGCCCCCCATCATCTCAGAGACCTGGTCTATGCCTCTCTCCAGGGTGAGGATATGTTCCGCCACCTCCCCTGCCAGGAGCCTGTTTCTCTCCATGTCCCTCTCTATTCTGACTCTGGCCTCCGTGGCCTCTTTGCTTTTCTCCTCCGCCCTTGCGTCCGCTCCGGCCCTCTCCTGCTCCACCAGGGTCTTGGTCTCGTTCAGGCTGTGTACCACGTAGTGGAGGCAGTTCTCCGGCTTGTTCAGGCCGTTGAAGATGGCTACCGCCATTTTCTCGCAGGAACCGTAGCCGCAGGCACCGCAGTTGTATATGTCCTTATCCGAGGTTTTTCCCATGGACAGATAGACTTGCCTCAGCTGCTTTTCATCTGGGAGTGATATGGCCGAGTCGTGGGATCGGTCCCGATAGTCCCTCCTGTAGAGGTCCCTTTCCCAATGGCGGTCTATCTGCCTTTTAAACCTCCACCTCTTGAAGCTAAGCCTCCAGGATCCGTGCCTTTTTTTTGCCTCTTCCGCCCTTCGGTGTACCCTGGCCTCCACCGTATCTATAGGGAGGTCAAGCCTGGGGGTCCCAGGTCCTCCGTTGCATCCCATGGTGCAACTCAGGCAGTCTATGACCAGAGGAGAATCCCCCGAGTCTATGGATCTTCTGAGGCTGGAGAAGTAGTCGTAGACCACCTCGGGGCCCTCTATCTTTCTGGCGTTGTCCCCGACCCCTGGAACCTCTCTCTCCATAGTCTGTATCAGGCCGCCGGGAGCTGGGAAGAGAACCGCCCTCTCCGCCGAGGGGCCGTCGTAGGGGGTCTGTTTAAACGATCTGAGGGATAGTCCTTCTTTTTTAAAAAACGACTCTATGGAGTTGAACGTTACGTTGTAATCCCCTAGTCCTGTCGAGTCGAACTCGTGTTTTTTTGCCAAGCAGGGGGATATGGCCGCGACCTTATACCCTCTGTACTGGGGAAAAAACCTGTGGATCATCTTTATCGTGTGGAGCATGGGACTGTCCACCGGAGCTAGGTTAGGTATCAGCTCGGGATGGTATATCTCCACGAAGGACACTATGGCAGGGCAGGGCTGGGTTATGACGGTCCTGGGCCTGTCCCTCTTTGCGTGATCGACGTAGCTTTTCACCGTCAGCTCTGCCCCGAAACTGACGTCGAATATCCCGTCCACTCCGATGGATTTCAACCAACCGTTGAGCCTAAGCGCATCGTCTCCAAATGTCGCGAACACCGCTGGGGCCACTATGGCTAAAACTTTTTCTCCCCTTTCAAGGGAGTTCATAAAGGACTGGAAGTCGTCTATTCCGTATCTGGCCCCCTGGGGACAGGCCTCTACGCACTTTCCACAGCCAATGCAGGCTTTGTGGTTTATGGAGACGTGGTCCTCACTTCCGTCGTTGCAGAACTTTACGGGGCAGGCCGCTATGCAGGCGTGGCAGTTGTTGCACTTGTTTATGTCGATGCCTATGACCGCAGAATGCTCTCCTTGTTTCTTTACCTGTATAGACAAGAAAAGTCCCCCTCTTTCTAACAAACTAACAAAAAAGGGCGGCTCTCGCTTTGAGAGTCGCCCCTTAGTCCGTCTAACGGATCAGATCTTGTGTCGTTTGAAGTAGTGGGTGTGGAGAAGGTGGTGTGCCTTCTCGCCCAGGGGCTTGCCCAGGTACTCCTCGTAGAGGGCCTTGATAGAGGGGTTCTCGTGGGACTTACGGATAGGCTTGTTCGCATCCTCCCTGTAGAGGGCCTGAGCCCTTTTCTCGACTATCTCCATGTGGCCGTGGTGATAGGGCTGGCCGCCTCCACCGACGCAACCGCCGGGGCAGGCCATGATCTCTATGGCGTGGAAGGGCTCGACCTCGTTGTTCCTGACAGCGTCCAGAAGTCGTCTGGCGTTGCCAAGACCGTGGGCTATGCCTATGTGAAGGACCAGGTCTCCCACCGGGATCTTGGCCTCGCGGCATCCCTCAAGTCCCCTTAGGGCCTCGAAGTCTACTTTGTCCAGCTCCTGACCTGTGGCCCACTCGGCAGCGGAGCGAACCGCAGCCTCAATGACTCCACCGGTGGTCCCGAATATGACGGCGGCTCCAGTGGACGCTCCCAGTGGATCGTCGAAGTCCTCGTCCGGGAGGTTGCGGAAGTCTATGTTGGCCTTCTTTATGAGATGGCCCAGCTCCCTGGTGGTTATGGATATGTCGACGTCGGGGTTGCCGTCGACGGAGAACTCGTCTCTGGCGCACTCGTACTTCTTGGCCAGGCAGGGCATTATGGAGACGACGACCATCTTCTCCCTGGGTATGCCCAGCTTTTCGGCGTAGAAGCTCTTGGCTATGGCCCCAAACATCTGCTGGGGTGACTTAGCCGTCGACGGCACGTCGAGAAGATCAGGATACTGGTGCTCGAAGAACTTGACCCAGGCGGGACAGCAGGAGGTCAGTATGGGAAGTCTGACCGACGTGTCTCCATCAAGGTGTCTTGTCAGCCTGTCCAGGAACTCGCTGGCCTCCTCCATTATGGTGAGGTCGGCTGCGAAGTCGGTGTCGAAGACGTGGTCGAATCCCAGCATCCTCAGGGCAGCGGCCATCTTGCCTGTAACCAGGGTTCCCGGCTCGTAGCCGAACTCCTCGCCTAGTGCGGCGCGGACGGCAGGAGCGGTCTGTACCAATACGACCTTGTCGGGGTCCGCCAGGGCCTCTATTACCTTCCAGGTGTAGTCCCTCTCGACCAAAGCGCCGGTGGGGCACACGGCCACGCACTGACCGCAGAAGGTGCAGACCGATTCCTCAAGGGGCATCTCGAATGCCGGTGCTACCACCGACGTGAACCCCCTGTTTATGCCGGAGAGTGCTCCAACGGTCTGAACCTCGTTGCACATGGTCTCGCAGCGACGGCACATGATGCACTTGTTCATATCCCTCTCTATGGCCGGGGACATGTCCTTTACGTAGGTGCTCTGAGCTCCGTGCTCGAAGCGGTTCTCCCTGAGACCGAACTTCTCCGCGAGATCCTGAAGCTCGCAGTTGCCGCTCTTGGCGCAGAGAAGGCAGTCTTTGGGATGGTCCGACAGAAGGAGCTCAAGCACGGTCTTCCTGGCGTGAAGCACCCTTATGGTGTTGCTTCTGACGACCATCCCCTGAGTGGCAGGGGTGGCGCATGACGGGGCTAGGTTGCGTCTTCCCTCGACCTCTACCACGCATATGCGGCAGGAAGCCCCTTTGTTGACCATAGGGGTTCCCTCCAGGTCCAGGTGGCAGAGGGTGGGGATGTTTATGTCCAGTTTTTTGGCGGCGTCCAGTATGGTGCTCCCCTCGGGGACCGATACAGGCCTGCCGTCGATGGTCAGGTCTATCATCTTGCTCATAATGGTCATTCCCCCTCGGTTATCTCTTGAAGATGGCGCCGAACTTACAGGTGTCCATACAGGCACCGCACTTGACGCACTTTTCCTGATCGATGACGTGAGGTTCCTTCAGCGATCCCGAGATAGCTCCGGCCGGACAGACCCTGGCGCACATGGTGCAACCCTTGCACTTATCCGGGTCTATCACGAAGGAGATGAGCTTTCTGCACTTTCCGGACGGGCATCTGTGGTCCTGAACGTGGGCCACGTACTCGTCCCAGAAGCTGTTCAGTGTGGACAGAACCGGGTTAGGGGCGGTCTGTCCCAGGCCACAGAGGGAGGTGTCCTTTATGACGTTGGACAGGTCCTTGAGGGTCTTGAGGTCCTCCATGGTCCCCTTGCCCTCGGTGATCTTCTCCAGTATCTCGTGAAGCCTCTTGTTGCCGACCCGGCAGGGGGTGCATTTGCCGCAGGACTCCTCGACGGTGAACTCAAGGTAGAACTTAGCCACCGCTGGCATACAGTCGGTCTCGTCCATGACGATCATGCCGCCGGATCCCATCATGGAGCCAGCCGCGATAAGGTTGTCGAAGTCTATAGGGGTGTCAAGGTCCTTCTCCGTGAGACATCCACCGGACGGACCACCGGTCTGGACGGCCTTGAACTTCTTGCCGCCTCTGATGCCGCCGCCTATCTCGAAGATGACCTCTCTGAGGGTGGTCCCCATGGGAACCTCCACCAGACCGACGTTGTTGACCTTGCCGGCAAGGGCGAAGACCTTGGTTCCCTTGCTCTTCTCGGTCCCTATGGAGGAGAACCAGTCGGCACCCTTCAGGAAGATGGCCGGGACGTTGGCGAAGGTCTCGACGTTGTTGACGTTGGACGGCTTGCCCCAGAACCCCTTCTCCGCCGGGAAGGGCGGCTTGCTGGTGGGCTCGCCTCTCTCTCCCTCCATGGAGTGGATAAGGGCGGTCTCCTCACCGCAGACGAAGGCCCCCGCTCCGTAGCGGATGTCTATGTCGAAGGAGAAGTCGCTTCCCAGGATCTTATCCCCAAGAAGTCCGGTAGACCTGGCGTCCTCGATGGCCCTGCGAAGCCTCTTGACCGCCAGAGGATACTCGGCGCGGATGTAGACCAGTCCTTTGTTGGCGCCTATGGCGTAGCCGCATATGGCCATGGCCTCCACTATGGAGTGAGGGTCTCCCTCGAGGATGGACCGGTCCATGAACGCACCGGGGTCTCCCTCGTCGGCGTTGCATATGACGTACTTGCCATCGTCGGATGAATATCTGGAGGCGAACTCCCATTTGAGCCCTGTGGGGAAGCCGCCGCCGCCACGGCCCCTGAGGCCGGATTTTTTCATCACGTCTATGACGTCGGCTGGGGTCATGGACTCAAGGATGTTGCCTAGAGCCAAGTATCCGTCCTGGGCGATGTACTCGTCTATGTTCTCAGGATCGATAAAGCCGCAGTTTCTGAGGGCTATTCTCATCTGCTTCTTGTAGAAGTCCATGTGCTTCGAGTCGGAGACGTGCTCTGCGGTGTTGGGATCGGTGAAGAGCAGCCTGTAGACCTTACGTCCCTTGACTATATGCTCCTCGACGATCTCCTCCACGTCCTCCGGGGTGACGCTGACGTAGAAGGTGTTGTCCGGGGCTATCTTGACGATAGGCCCCTTCTCGCAGAATCCGAAACAGCCGGAGGTGATGACCTTTACCTCCTGGTCCAGCCTGCGCTCCGCGAGGCATTTCTTGAAGTTATCTATGATCTCCTGGCTTCTGGAGGAAATACAGCCCGTTCCGCCACAGACCAACACGTGCATTTTTACGTTGCTCATCGAAAAACTCCCCCTCAACCTGGTTTACTCGTGGATGGTCTTGTAGGCGGTCGGTATTATCCCGTCCACAAGCTCTCCGTTGAGGATGTATTTCTCGACGATCTCGGCTACCCGCTCCCCAGCGACGTTGCCGAAGACCACAGGGTCCTGGCCAGGACGGGTTATCTCCACGGTGGGCTCGCTGTGACAGTAGCCCATGCAGCCTGTCTGGGTGAATACCACGTTGTTGAGTCCCTTGTCCCTGACGAGCTCCATCATGTTGGAGAGGGTCTCCCTGGCCCCTGCGACTATTCCGCAGGTTCCCATGCTGACTTTCACCTCTATGAGGTTCTCGATGTCCCTTCCCTTGTCCCTAAGGTCAGTGGAAGCCTTCTTCTGATCCCTTATCTTTTTGAGTTCGTCCAGAGACTTGATGGTTGTCATGACCGAACCTCCCCCTCGTCGGAATACTCCGCCAGAATCCCAGCCACTTTCTTTGGCTCCACTCGTCCGTATACCTTCTCCCCTACTATGACGACAGGGGCAAGACCGCAGGCTCCCACGCACCTAAGGGTGTCCAGAGAGAACTTTCCGTCCTCGGTCACTCCACCTACGGGAATGCCCAGCTGACGGACGAGCTCCGTCAGGACTTCCTCTGCTCCTCTGACGTAGCAGGCGGTCCCCATGCACACCGATATGGGATGCTTCCCTTTAGGTGTCATGGAGAAAAACGAGTAGAACTTGACGACGCCGTATACCTTTGCCAGGGGCAGGTCCAGTCTCTCTGCGATGAATTCCTGGACCTCTCTCGGCAGGTAGCCGAATATCGACTGAGCGCGATGGAGAACCGTTATTAGCTCTCCCTTCTTGCTCGGCAGGGCATCGATGAACGCCCCGAGTTCATCGTACCCCTTGTTTTCACAACACTTGCAATTGTCCATGTAGTTCCTCCCCTTCCGTGTTCGTGGAAAACCGGACTATGTGATTGGAATAGCAACCAATACTACGCCAATGATAACACTAGAATCGCTCCGAAACAAACGGGAAAAGGGAAATACTTTGTATATTTTGGGATGAGTCTGATGAGCGATGTTTTGGAGCAAGCCAGACAAAAGTTACGCTCATATAACTCCTTGTCGTGCTCTCCCCCATCAGCCTTGACCGCCCTGATAAAAGGAAGTAGAATCACGATGTTCTATAGGATAAACATTGTAAGTATTACTAAAAAACGGGGAGGGGCCATGAGAAAAATAGCTGTGTACGGCAAGGGGGGTATAGGAAAGTCCACCACGACTACCAACCTATCCTCCGCCCTTGCAAAGAAAGGGTACAGGGTGATGCAGATAGGGTGCGATCCTAAGTCGGACTCCACCAGCGGCCTGAACGGCGGGAGGGAGATTCCCACCGTGCTGGACGCCATAAGGGAGAAGCCCGACAGGATAGCCCTGGAGGACATAGTGTTCGAGGGAGCAGGCGGAGTCCTCTGCGTGGAGGCCGGAGGTCCGACCCCAGGCATAGGATGTGCCGGCAGGGGGATCATCACAGCCTTCGACAAGCTGGAGGAGCTGAACGCCTACGAGGTCTACCGTCCCGATATAGTCCTCTACGACGTATTGGGCGACGTTGTCTGCGGCGGCTTCGCCATGCCCATAAGGGGAGGATACGCCAAGGACGTGTTCATCGTCACGTCGGGGGAGAAGATGGCCCTCTTCGCGGCTAAGAATATAGCCAAGGCCCTGTCCAACTTCAAAAACAGGGGCTACGCTAAGCTGGCCGGGATAATCCTCAACTCCCGAAACGTCAAGGACGAGGGAGCGCTGGTCCAGTCCGTCGCCGACGAGATAGGGACGTCCATAACCCAGGTTCTAAGCAGGAGCGACACGGTACAGATGGCGGAGGAGGCCAACGGGACGGTGGTCGACCTGTTTCCCGAAAGCGCCATGGCACAGGAGTATCTGGCCCTGGCGGAGAGGGTGTTGGAGGGAAGCTCCGATGAGGACTAGCTCCGTCTGTGGCGGATCCTGTGGGATGTTCTCCGACACGGTTAGGTACTGCTCTCCCTCCCACGGTGGGTGGGGTATAGTCCGTACCGCCATGCTGGTCCCGGAAAGCTATCAGCTTTTCGTGTGCCCCTTCGCCTGCGGGCGACACGGTGCGATAGGGGCCATGGTCCAGGGGTTCAAGGACCGACTCTCCTATCTCTACATAGACGAGGGCGACATAGTCTCAGGTGGGTACGAGGAACTGATCCCCGAGGCGGTGGACGAGCTTCTCTCCAGGGTCAAAAAACGGCCCAAGGCCCTGTTCGTGGTGGTCAGCTGTCTGGACGACCTGCTCTGCACCGACCACGAGGCCTTCCTCTCCGTCATGAGAGGTAGACATCCTGACGTCCACTTCGCAGTGGGGCACATGAACCCCATCTCCCTGGACGGCAACGTCCCCCCTGCGGCGAACATCCAGAGGTCTATGTACAGCCTTCTGGATCGGCCAAGCGAGCCGCTTCCCGACTCCGTTGCCTTCTACGGCAACAACGTCTCCCTTGACCCGGAGGGAGAGGTGTTCCAGGTGCTCCGTGCCGCTGGCTTCAGCCGCTTTGGGCACATTTCGACCTGTTCCGACTTCCGTCAGTTTCAGGAGTTGGGCAGGGCGTCTCTGAACCTTGTAATCGCCCCGGTGGGGAAGGTCGCAGCGGAGGACGTGGGGCAGAGGCTCGGTATAGACTCCCTGTTTATGCCGGTGAGCTACGACCTGGACGAGATAGAGAGGGGCTACGTAAAGCTTCTATCCCGATATGGGGCGACGCTGGACCTAACCCCCTTCAGGGCACAGGCAGAGGAGGCGGTCTGCCGTGTCAGGGATCTGGTCGGGGATCTGCCGGTTATGGTGGACGCCTCCGCCACAATTCGGCCCTTCTGTCTGGCCAAGCTGCTTTGCGAGGCGGGATTCAATTTGGATACGGTCTACGCCCAGAAGTGCATCCCTTTGGATCGGCCCTATATGGACTGGCTACTGGAGAACGCCCCGGAAGTGAAGATCGTCCAGCCCGAGCACTTCAGAGGGGCCGTCCAGAGGGGCAAGGACGCTCCCTGCCTTGCGGTGGGGTTTGAGGGCGCGTACCTGTCGGGAGCCTCCTACGTGGTGAACCTCATGAGCGACGAGACACTGTACGGCTATCACGGGGTGGTAAAGCTCATGTCCATGATAGCCCAGGCTTTAAGCGCTCCGGCGGACCTGAAGGCCCTGCTGGACGACTACGGCATAGTCGTATGATCGGGAAGGTGGAGTTTTTTGTATGCATAAACTGACGGTAAAGCTCCCTCCCTTCTCCCCTGATTATTCCGGGGTCTGCTCCGCCCTCTTCGAGCTGGGAGGTCTGTTGCTCATCCACGACGCATCGGGCTGTACGGGGAACTACACAGGATACGACGAGCCTAGGTGGTATGGAGCTGACTCAAAGGTGTTCTGCACCGCCCTCAGGGAGATCGACGCGGTGCTTGGAAACGACGACAAACTTGTGGACAAGGCGGTGGCAGCGGCGGAGGAGCTGAACCCCAGGTTCATCGGCATAATGGGCAGCCCGGTGCCGACGGTAATAGGGGCGGACCTTCCTGGCATAGCCATGGAGATAGAGGCCCGGTGTGGGATTCCATCCTTCGGCTTTGGCACCACGGGGCTTCAGCTCTACGACGTAGGGGTGTCCGACTCCCTTATGGCCCTGTCCAGGCGTTTCATTAAAAAATCTCCCATCAGGGAAAAGGGGACCATAAACCTCCTAGGGGCCACTCCCCTGGACTTCGGTTGTGTTGGCCTTATAGACTCGTTCAAAAAGGCCCTTGAGGACAGAGGCTTTAAGGTTAAAGGCTGTTTCTCCATGGGGTCGACCCTGGAGGAGCTTATAGAGGGGTCCTCGGCCTCGGTGAACCTGGTCCTGTCCGCCAGCGGCTACGGCCTGGCTAAGATGATGACCGGCTACGGTATCCCCTTCGTTATAGGGCAGCCCGTAGGGGATAACCAGGCGGACCTTATCTGCGGTGCCTTGGAGCTTGCTGAGAGGACCGGCGAGTCGGTGGTGGTGCCCCCTGTGACCTCCGAGGACGGCGACGTCCTGATAATAGCCGAACACGTCACCGCCCACTCTCTGGCCACCTGTCTGAGGGATGAACTGGGAGTGAAGGTCCACATAGGCTGTCCCTTTATGGGACTGAAGGATATATGGGGAGCTGGGACCTTCGCCCTCCCCTCGGAGAGGTCCATCGAGGAGATACTGAGAAAAAAATACAAAGTCGTAATAGGGGATCCCCTGTACGGAGACCTGATGGACGACCCTGGGAGGCTGATACCTTTGCCCCACGTGGCGGTATCGAGCAAGCTTCACTGGAACGAGCCCTCTCCCCTCGTCGGGGAAGGTCTGGTTTCCTTATTGAAAGGAGTTGCCTCTGTATGAGACTTAAAAAAACCTTTATATACACCCTTTTTGCTGCTTTGCTTTGCTCAATCCCTGTGAATGTACCGATGGCCTACGGCGGATCCAGGGTGGTAATGGACCAGGCGGGGGATCAGGTGACGCTGCCGGACAGGGTCGAGAGGGTGGTCATAACCTCCCCCTGGCCGTTGCCGTCGGTCTACGTCCTGTTTCACGGATCGGCGGAGGGTTTGGTCGGGATGCACCCGGCGTCCCTCAGCGCAGCTAGGCACTCTATGCTTCCCAAGGTGGCGCCGGAGGTGGTTAACGTCGAATCGTCGTTCATAAAAAACGGCGAGATCAACGTGGAGGAGCTGCTTAAGCTTCGCCCAGATGTCGTCCTCTACAACGCCTCCAACGTCAAGGATAAGGCCATACTCCAGAAGGCGGGCATCCCCGCCGTGGCCTTCTCCACCTCCATAAAGAAGTTCAACGTCATGGACACCCTCAACGGCTGGGTCGAGCTTTTAGGGGAGATATTCCAGAAAGAGGATTCGGTCAAGGACATAGTCCAGTACGGCAGGGAGACCTACGACCAGATCCAGGCCAGAGTCGCCAGCGTGGAGGAGGGCAAAAGGCCCAGGGTCATGATGCTCTTCCACTACAGCGACACCCAGTTTAAGACATCCGGCAGCAACTTTTACGGTCAGTACTGGTGCGACGCGTCCGGCGGGCTCAACGTGGCGTCGGAGCTGAAGGGCATGGCGGATATAAACATGGAGCAGGTCTACGAGTGGAACCCGGACATCATCTATATCACCAACTTCTCCCCCTTTATGCCCGAGGACCTTTACGAGAACAAGGCCCTTCCCAACCACGACTGGAGCGGAGTCAAGGCCGTCAGGGACAGGAAGGTCTACAAGTTCCCCCTTGGGATATATCGCTGGTTCCCTCCGTCGGGTGACTCCCCTCTGTCCCTGAAGTTCCTGGCGAAGCATAACTACCCCGAGCTATTTGAGGACATGGACCTGAAGGTGGAGGTCAGAGAATACTACCGGAGGTTCTACAAAATGGAGCTGTCCGACCAGGAGATAGATAGCATCTTCAACCCGGTCAGAGAGGCAGCCGACGGGGTATAGCCGTGTCACGAAAGATCGACTTTCGACGGGCGGTAATAGCCCTAATGGTCATACTGCCCGTCGTGACCGGCCTGTTCTGCATAGGGATAGGCCGGTACTCCCTCACCCTTGGCGAGTCCTTCCAGGTTCTCGCCAAGGCCGCCCTGTGGGGCCGGGACTCGGTGGACCCTCAGAGCTACAGCGTAGTGGTGAACATTCGACTTCCCAGGATAACCCTGGCCCTGCTAGCAGGGGCGGGGCTGGCGGCGTCTGGGGCGGCCTTCCAGGCCATCTTCACCAATCCTCTGGCCACGCCGGATACCTTAGGGGTTGCCGCCGGGGCCTCCTTCGGGGCAGTGTTGGCCCTTCTGGCCTGGGACAACCTTATTTGGATACAGTTTATGGCCCTGGTCATGGGCCTCTTCGCCGTCTCCCTGACCTACTGGATAAGCAGGAGGAAGGGCCAGTCGTCGGTCCTCATGATGATCCTCTCCGGCGTGGTGGTGTCCTCCATGTTTCAGGCCTTCGTCTCCCTGGTCAAGTACATGGCCGATCCGGAGGACAAGCTTCCGGCGATAACCTACTGGCTCATGGGAAGCCTCTCCAGCATAACCTTCAAAAGCCTGGCTATCGGGAGTCCCTTTATCCTGTTGGGACTGGCGGTGCTGTACGCCACAAGGTGGAAGCTGAACGTCCTGTCTTTGACCGAGGACGAGGCCCAGTCAATGGGCGTCAACGTCCGACTTCTCAGGGCGGTGATAGTCACCGCCGCCACCATGATAACCGCCTCGGCAATATCAATGTGCGGCCAGGTCGGGTGGATCGGCCTTCTGGTTCCCCACGTGGCGAGGATGGTCTTCGGCAGCAACAACCGATACGTCATCCCAGCGAGCATCAGCATGGGGGCGGTCTTCATGCTCGTCATAGACACTGCGGCCAGGAGCGCCACCGCGGCGGAGATACCGGTGTCGATCCTCACCGCTACAGTGGGTGCCCCGTTTTTTATCTTCTTGCTTAAAAAGACAGGAGGGAATCAACTGTGAACTTTGTAGAGAAGGGATCGTCTATGGATAAGTCACTTTATGAACAAATGTTGTCAAAGAATTACCACGGAAGCTCTAAAGCCGAGGAAAACTGGGATGCAAAGGCAAACCACTTTAACATGTCCCAGCGAAAGGACCGGTCTGGATTTGCGGAAAAGGTGGTGAAGCTTCTTGAAGAACGAGGTCTTCTTGCCGGGGCAAAGGTGGTGGATATCGGAGGAGGCAGTGGGCGGTATGCCATTCCCCTTGCGGCCCATGCTGACCACGTGACCGTCACGGATATTTCCTCTAACATGCTCGATCTGGCAAAAAGCAACGCAGAGAGCTTGGGCCTGGATAACCTTTCCTATGTGAAAACCGATTGGGAGAGCGTGGATCTCTCAGATTTAAACTGGAGCAAGGGCTTTGACCTGGCCTTTGCCTCCATGTGTCCAGCGGTTCGCTCCTCCGAGGGACTTCGTAAGATGATAGCTGTGTCAAAGGGGTCTTGCCTTATCAATCAGTTTATCGTTGGGATCGATACCATGGCGGATTATTTTAGGAAAACATTGGATATCAAACGGTCCTATGATCCCCATAACGACAGGGAGACCGTTCAGGCCCTATTCAATCTGTTGTGGCTAGAGGGATATGAGCCTGAAATTACCTATCTTCGCCAGGAAGAGGAGGTCTCCTATGAAGTGGACGAGGCGTTTGAGCGATACGCAGGGCGCTATGAGGATATGGCCCGGTCCAAGGGGTTCGATCTTAGAGATCTGATCGAGGATTATGCGGTACAGGGAACTGTACAAGTAAGCAGTAAGGCGACCCTTTCCATGCTTTTATGGAAGGTCTCAATATAAAGGTCGCCAGAGCGAGGAGGGATCTAGTGAGCCTTCGTAGGTTTTCAATTGCGGTGACTGTCGGGTTATTCGCCCTTTGTCTATCGACTGGGCTGGGAGGCTATGGACTTAGAATAATCCGCAGCGCAGAGGCGGCAGCTTCTATCGATGTGGCAAAGGCGTCCCGACCTCTGACCCTGCGGCTGGCCGGAGGTAACACCGGTCTGCCCAACCCCTTTAGACATGCCCCCAGAGGTCCTGGAATGTCTAAAATGCAGATTCTGTACGATTCTCTTTTGGAAAAGGACGAAGTCGGCAACATACCCTGGCTTGCAAAGAGTTGGAGCGTAAACGGCGACGGCACCGTCTATACCTTCCATCTACAGGAGAACTCCCTGTGGCACGACGGACAACCGTTGACCGCTGAGGACGTGGTCTTTACCCTGTCTTACTACAGGGATCACCCGCCGGTTGTAAACGATCTACTGGTAGGTGGAGAACACATTGTAAAGGATATGAAGGTGGTGGATGCACACACCGTTGAGGTTACCTTCAACCGTTTCGACCATTCCTACCTAGCCAGGATCGGTGGTGTGCGCATTATCCCTAAGCATATCTGGGAAAATGTCGATGATCCTATGGCTTACGGTGGAGAGGCCGCTACCGTAGGGAGTGGGCCATATAAACTGGACATCTACGATGCCCAGCAGGGAGCGTATCGCTATGTCGCCTTCGAGGATTATTGGGGGCCTAAGCCTGCGGCGGTCGCCCTTGAATGGGTGCCGGTCAGCGATGGTGTTCTCGCCTTTGAGAACAAAGAGATTGACCTGATCAACGCTCCTGCGGATATACTGCCGATTTATCGAGATAAGCCAGGATATGCCATAAAAACCGCACACTCTTTTCACAGCTACCGGCTTATGATGAACATGGAGGCCGTGGAGCCCTTACGTGATGTAAGCCTGCGAAAGGCTTTGGTCTATGGTATTAACCGTCAGGACCTGGTAGATAAGGCGGCTAGGGGCTCAGCTACCGTAAGCAGCCAGGGATATGTCCTGCCTGTTAGTCCCTGGTACAACGAGAATATCGAACAATACGACTATGATGCCGATAGGGCACGAGCCCTCCTGGACGGTAGGAGCTACTCTTTCAAGCTGCTTACCGATAATTCCCCCGGCGCCTTAAAGGTGGCCGAACTTATCAAACTGTCCCTTGCCGACGTTGGCGTGGGTATAAAAGTGGAGAGCGTGGAGGCAAAAACCCGCGATAACACCGTCAATACCGGTGAATATGAGCTTCTCCTAATCAACTCAGGGGGTATGGGTGGTGACCCGGACTATCTGCGGAATATTTACGGATCAGGAAACAAGACGATAAAGGGTTGGTCAAGTCCCGAAATCGTCGCCCTTATAGATCGGCAGTCGACGGAGAGTGATGAGGTAAAACGCAAAGAGCTCATTTTCGAGATTCAGAGCAAAATTGCGGACGAGGTCCCCATGATCCTGCTACATGGAGCGGTGGATAACTTCGTTTTTCGACCTGAAACCTACGACGGCTGGATGTTCCGGTACGACCACAGCAAGTGCGATCACAATAAACTATCTTACCTGATCCGTGAGTAGGATCTATGAAGGGGCATTACATACTTGTCGCTCTCGTGATGCTGTCGGTTAACTTTTTTTTGCCACGACTGATGCCTGGAGACCCCTTCCTCTACCTCTCCGTGGAGGACGGGAACGTCTCCACGGTGTTCTCTAAGGAGCAAGTAGACCACTACAAGGCCTATTATGGCCTCGATAAGCC
>CAYNAN010000001.1:11399-92757 GCA_964395085.1 uncultured Synergistaceae bacterium | reverse complement strand
CGTTAGCTCAATAGGCAGAGCACCTGACTCTTAATCAGGGGGTTACAGGTTCGATTCCTGTACGGTCCACCATATTTTCCCAATGCCTACGCGAGAGTGGTGGAATTGGTAGACACGCTGGACTTAGGATCCAGTGCCTTGTGCGTAGGGGTTCAAGTCCCCTCTCTCGCACCATTCTCCGCACCCTTCTTATCTATTTAGTAACTCTGTACCCTCCCCTCGATCCATGAAGATCCTTTCTGTTTTCCCCTTAAAATCCCTGTTTTCTTTTTTGTTTTTTGTGATAGAATCGGCTGGGTTGTTTTACGCCTGGTTTTGTATCCTTTGACGTCAGTGAGGTGTTTAGTTTGTCCGATACCCAATCTGAGAGGGAGAGGCGTCTTGTCGCCATGGCCGGTGGGGATAGGTCTTTAGGCGTTGAGCTTGCTCGTATATTTTTGACTCACTACGATGAGATGCACGAGGGGCTTCGTTCTGCCGTGGCAGGAGGGGATCCTCTTGAGGTACGTCGGATGGTTCATACCATAGAGGGAAGTCTGGGGTCTCTGGGAAGCAGCGATTCGATCGAGTGTCTTATGGACCTTGGTCAGGCAGGACGGGACTCCAATGTCGATTTGTTCGATGGGTTATTCGATAGATACGAGAGGGCTATCTTTGCTTCAAACGAGGTGCTCAGAAGGATAGCTTCAACGGCGGAGTAGCTCAAGCAGTGATTATAGCGATTATTTGGCATCATGGTGGTTTGTGATATACTACCTTGGTGTTTTTTGATACAGTATGTCTTGAAAGGGGTTGCTCCTCGTGAGATCAGAGATCTTGTCACAGGAAAAAAACATAGTAACGATAAAGGTAGTTGTAGAGGAAAAGGATCTATCTAAAGAGGTATCAAAAACCTACGACAGGCTGTCCAAGAACGTCTCCATCCCGGGGTTCAGAAAGGGCAGGGCTCCTAAAAAGGTGCTTGATCTCCGTTTCGGTAAAGAGGCAATCCTAGCTGAGTCGATGGAGGAGATGATCCCTTCCATTCTCAGAGAGCTGACCAACGACTATGATTTAGACCTTATAGAGGATCCTGACGTCAAGGTCGATACCTTAAAGGAGGGGCAAGACGTCGAGATAACCGTTGTTTTTGAGGTTGAGCCGGAGGTTACTTTGGCCGATCTGTCCGGGATCAGCGTGACACTTAATAAGATGGTCGTCACCGATGAAGTTGTCGACAAAGCGGTGGAGGATCTCAGACGGGAGCATTCTTCCCTTAAGACGGTTTATAGGAAAAGCTCTCTTGGTGACGTGGTAGTTGCGGATTACACTACCGTGGTTGTGGATGATGATGGACAGGAACTGGTGTCCCATCCAGCTGAGACCCACTCCTTTGAGCTAAACGCTGAAGGACTGAAGCCGGAGATAATGAACGTCCTTACTGGAGTTGAAATTGGAGAGGAAAGGGACGCGGAGGTAACCATAGATCAGGACTACAGAGACGAGAAGTTAGCTGGCAAGACGGCAAAGTATCATTTCTCTGTCAAAGAGGTCCAGGAAAGGGTTCTCCCAGATCTGGACGACGATTTTGCTAAAAAGGTAATGGGAGACGACGGTGAGATCTCCTCTCTGAAGGATAAAGTGAGGGAGCAGATCCAGATGAGGATGGATGAGGAAGGCCGTAGGGTGGCGGAGACAGAGATGATCTCCAAAGCTGTTGAGGGGTCCTCCGTCGAGGTTCCTGCCTCTATGATCGAGAGACAGAAAGCCCACATCATCAAATCATACGAGGAAAAAAATGAGCCATCTCCTCACAACGATGACGTCCACAAAAAGGCTGAGGCTGATGTTAAAGAGTTCCTAGTTCTGGAGGCTTACGGCAAGGATCTTGGAGTAGAGATATCCAAGGAGGACCTTGACGAGGAGTTCTCCAGGCTTTCCGGCCTCTACGGCATAGCAGTTGACACTGTGCGTAAGGCATTGCTCAAGGATAAAGACAGAATAAACGGTATGGCGAACGAGATTCGTCTCAGAAAGACCCTCGGTGGCATGATGGAGAAGGTCAATATAGAGGAGAATAAGCTCAACTAGACGAAAGGAACGGAGGTATCCCTATGTATGTCCCTTACGTCATAGAACAAACTGGTAGAGGCGAGCGTTCCTACGACATATACTCCAGGCTGCTTAAGGACAGGATCGTCTTTATCGGAGATGAGATCAACGATCCTCTCGCCAATTCGGTTATCGCTCAGATGCTTTTTCTGGAGAGCGATAACCCAGACAAGGATATATACTTCTACATAAACTCACCAGGTGGGTCTACCACCGCAGGTTTGGCTATCTACGATACCATGCAGTACATAAAGTGCGATATCTCCACCATAGTTGTCGGTATCGCGGCCAGCATGGCTGCGGTTCTTTTAGCCGCTGGAACCACTGGAAAGAGAATCTCTTTACCCAACAGCAGGGTCATGATCCACCAGCCCTGGGGAGGTGCCAGAGGTAAGGCATCGGATATGGAGATCCAAATGAGAGAAATATTGCACACAAAAGAAACCTTGAATAAAATTCTTGCCAAACACACAGGCAAAGATTTCAAGGTCGTTGAGAGCGACACCGAAAAAGACTACTATATGTCAGGGGAAGAAGCATTGGCCTATGGCCTTGTGGATAAAGTCATCGATAGACGATAATGCCCGGCTCAATGGCCGTACAGATAAGGGAGCCCTTGTTGGGTATCCCTTATCTGTGCATTGTGATCTAGCTATAAGATACCTTTATCTGTCGAATCCCAAGGAGGATAAAGCATGAAGAATTTTAACGATATAAACAGGACCGGTGAGAGAGGCATTCGCTGTTCTTTTTGTGGAAAGACGCAGGAAGAGGTGCTAAAGCTTATCGCTGGACCTGGTGTCTACATATGTAACGAATGTATCAACCTGTGTGCTTTGTTACTGCAGGAAGACCAGATCACAGGGGAGTCCACGGTTGATGGAGATTCTAACCTTGAGTTCGCCTCTATACCTAAACCCAAGGAGATAAAGGCCTATCTGGACCGTTATGTGATATCCCAGGAACACGCCAAGAAAGCGGTCTCGGTCGCTGTGTATAACCACTACAGGCGAATCCAGAACAACCTCGAGAAGGACGGAGACGTGGAGATACAGAAGAGCAATCTGCTTCTGACCGGACCGACCGGATCAGGTAAAACCCTGTTAGCTCAGAGTCTGGCCAAAAAGCTTAACGTGCCTTTCGCTATAGCCGACGCCACCACCCTTACCGAGGCTGGCTACGTAGGTGAGGACGTAGAGAATATACTGGTGAGACTCCTACAGGCCGCCGATTACGATATAGCTGCGGCGGAGAGGGGCATAATATACATAGACGAGATAGACAAGATAACGAGGAAATCCGAATCTACGTCCATAACCAGAGACGTATCTGGTGAGGGAGTTCAGCAGGCGTTGCTCAAGATACTTGAGGGGACCGTCGCTAACGTTCCACCCAAAGGTGGAAGAAAGCACCCTTATCAGGATTTTTTGCAGATAGACACCAGCAACATCCTTTTCATCTGCGCTGGCGCTTTTGACGGTCTCGAGGACGTCGTGGCCAAGAGGGTCAACAAAAAGGTTATCGGCTTTGGCGGTGAGATAAGAAAGACCGTCAAAGGCAAGGATTACGACCTTCTTCGTCAAGCTGAGCCTGATGATCTCATGGCGTATGGGTTTATCCCGGAGATAATCGGCCGATTGCCGGTTCTCGTGCCGATGGAATCGCTCGACGAAGACGCCTTGGTGAGAATACTCACTGAGCCGAAGAACGCCCTGATACGCCAGTATCAGAAGCTTTTCGAGCTGGAGGGAGTAGCATTGGAGTTTACCGAGGACGCCATGAGGCTTGTCGCGCAGAAGGCGTTGGATAAGAACACGGGAGCCAGAGGGCTTCGCACCATCCTGGAGGGTAGGATGCTGGATCTCATGTATAACCTGCCGTCAAGGGAGGATAGCGTTGCTCGAATAGTGATAGACCGGGGATTTGTGGACGGCTCAAAGGACGCAACGTACATTCTCAGCACGGACGAGGAGGTAGCGTAGAAAATGGTGTATGTCCTCCCTGTCCGGGATATGGTCATGTTTCCTGGGGCTATCGCGCCTCTTTTTGTAGGGCGTCCTCGGTCCCTGAAGGCCATTGAGCTCTCGGTGCTGGAGGACCGAAAGATCTTTGTCGCCACACAGAGGGACCTCTCAGTGGAGGATCCAGATGGAGACGACCTTTATTCCGTAGGGACCATCTGCAACATTCTCCAGATGATAAGGGTTCCAGATGGATCCACTAAAATACTGCTCGAAGGTCTGGAGCGCATGAAGGTGGAGTCCTACTCTAAGGGCAAGGACGCTATGACGGCTGAGTTGATCTCCATGGAGATCGGTTCGTGGAAACAGGACGAAAAGATCGAGGCCCTGAAGAGAACCGTCGTCCTTGCCTTTGAGGAACACGTAGCTTTGCATCCTAAACTACCAACGGAAATTCTCCTGTCCGTGGGGTCGATTAAGGAGATAGACAAGATGACCGACCTCTTGGCCTCCCACCTTACCGTCGATATAGACGAAAAGCAGGGATTGTTGGAGTGCGGGAAACTCGAGGATAGGCTCCAGCTTTTGTTGCGACTCCTCCTGAAGGAAAACGAACTTCTAAAGCTAGAGCATGACATACATTCCAAGGTGCAGCAGGAGCTTGAGCAGGGCCAAAAACAGTATTACCTGAGGGAACAGCTCAAGATAATTCGTTCAGAGCTCGGGCAGGACGACTCCGACTCGGAGATGGACGATTACCGCGAACGGATAGAACAGGCCAATCTTCCCGAAGAGGCCCAGGAAAAGGCAAAAGACGAGCTCAAGCGACTTTCAAAGATGCCACCTATGTCTGCGGAGGCTACCGTCGTCAGAAGCTATATAGATTGGATTTTAAGCATGCCCTGGAACGAGACAACGGAGGATGTCCTGGATCTTTCAAAGGTAAAATCCGTTTTGGACTCCAATCACGATGGTCTCGAAAAGGTTAAAGAGAGGCTATTGGAGTTTATCGCGGTCAGAAAGCTAGCAGGAGAGAAAGCCAGAGGAGGGATACTCTGTCTCGTAGGACCTCCAGGGGTGGGGAAAACCTCTCTAGGACGTTCCGTTGCCGACGCTATGGGCAGAAAGTTTGTTAGCCTGTCCTTGGGGGGGGTCAGGGACGAGGCGGAGATAAGGGGGCACAGAAGGACATATATAGGCTCCATGCCTGGGCGGATAATCCAGAAGGTGAAGCAGGCAGGGACGAAAAACCCCATAATCCTCATGGACGAGATAGACAAGATGGGGAACGATTTCAGAGGAGACCCAGCATCTGCGTTGCTGGAGGTTCTTGACCCTAAACAGAACTATGCCTTCACGGATCACTATCTTGAGGTCCCGTTTGACCTCAGCCAGGTCCTTTTCATAACCACCGCCAACATAACCCATACAATACCTAAGGCCCTCCTGGATAGGATGGAGGTCATAGACCTATCAGGGTATATCATGGAGGAAAAACTTAGGATAGCTAAAAGACATCTTTTCCCCAAGCTGTTGGGGGAAAACGGTCTGACCAGAAAGGATATCTCTATATCCGATGGGGTCTACAAGAAAATAATACAGGACTACACCAGAGAGGCTGGGGTAAGAAACCTTGAGCGAAAGCTGGCCACGGTGTGCAGAAAAGCGACCATGAAAATAGTGCTTTCCCAGGGGAACGACGACGCTAAGGTGGATCTTCCTATAACGGTAAACTCAAAAAATCTCAAGGATTTTCTAGGTGCACCCAAAAGATATGACGTCAGACTTCCTAAATCTCCTCGAAGGGGTATCGCCCTCGGGTTAGCGTGGACCCAGACCGGCGGAGAGGTCCTGGTGATCGAGGCTGTCTCGTCTGAGGGGAAAGGGCAGGTTACCTTAACCGGCAATCTGGGGAATATAATGCAGGAGTCTGCCCAAACCGCTATGGGATACCTGAAGGGGCACGCTTCCCAGCTAGGTCTCGGTGGGATCAAGTGGGGTAGCTTTGACGTCCACCTTCACGTCCCAGAGGGGGCTATACCCAAAGATGGACCCTCCGCCGGGATAACCATGGCGGTGGTGATTCTGTCGGTTATCGCTGGCAGAAGATATCGCCCTGATGTAGCCATGACAGGTGAAATTTCCCTACTGGGACAGGTTCTTCCCATAGGAGGGGTCAGGGAGAAAATATTGGCGGCGAAACGGCATGGTATGAAGACGCTGATCGTGCCAGAGGGAAATAAGCCTGATATCGAGGAACTAGAGGAATGGATAACCGAAGGGTTGGACTTCGTTTTTGCCTCCAACGTCAAAGAAGTCTTTAAACACGCATTGGAGGCGGAGTAATGTCATCATGGAAGTCCAGTTTGATATGCACGGCTTTTGAGCCAAGACAGTTTCCCCCTGAGGGATTCCCTGAGATCGCTATAGCTGGACGATCTAACGTAGGAAAGTCCAGTTTGCTCAACGCCCTTATTGGGCAAAAGGCCGCCCATGTGAGCTCTAAGCCGGGAAAGACGAGGAGCATAAATTTTTTCAAGGTCGATACGGATTTGCCGTTTTGCCTCGTAGACCTGCCTGGCTACGGTTTCGCGGCCAGAAGCAAGACCGAACAGGACACGTGGCGGAAGCTTATAGAGAGATATCTCATTAACAGAAACTCTCTTGCTCTGATAGTTCACTTAGTCGATTTTAGACATGGGTTACTTAAAAACGATAAAGAACTTCAAGATTGGGTTTCCGCGATGGATATCCCGATGCTTACCGTTTTTACCAAGGTCGATAAGATCGCTAGAGGGAAGAGAAAGGGCGATTTAGTTAAATACGTTAAATCAGGTCTCAGGTCCATAGATATGCCTATTATGACCTCGGCGGAGGATAAAACCGGAGTTGAGGAGCTTAGGGCCTTCTTCCTGTCTTATTTGGCCGAATGGAACGATCTAGTAGAAAACTAAGGGGGAAATGAGGATGGTTTTCAGAAATACAGGGCTTCCTAAGAACTACGACCCTGAACCGATAGAGGATAAGTGGTATCAAAATTGGCTGGACAAGGGGCTGTTCGACGCAGAGGTCGATCGCTCGAAAGAGGCCTTCAGCATAGTCATCCCCCCCCCAAACGTCACTGGATCGCTTCACATGGGGCACGCCTTCAACAACACCTTTCAGGACGTCGTCTGTAGATACAAGAGGATGAGAGGTTATAACGTCCTTTGGCTTCCAGGGACGGATCATGCCGGCATCGCCACACAGAACGTGGTCGAGAGGGAGCTGGCCAAGACAGGGCTTTCCAGGCATCAGATGTCCAGGGAGGATTTTGTTAAAAGGGTATGGGAATGGAAAGAAGAGTACGGAAACAGGATTATCTCCCAACAAAAGAAACTGGGAAACTCCTGCGACTGGAGGCGTCTCAGGTTCACCATGGATGAGGGCCTGTCCAAGGCAGTTCGTGCCGTTTTCGTAAGGCTTTACGAGAAGGGGCTTATCTACAGGGGGAAATACATCATAAACTGGTGTCCTAGATGTCAGACCGCCCTATCCGACCTGGAGGTGGAACACTCCGAGGAACCAGGCAAGCTCTACTACGTCAACTATCCGATAGTGGGGGAGAAAGGTAGCATTCTGGTGGCTACCACCCGTCCTGAGACCATACTCGGGGACGTGGCAATAGCGGTCCATCCCAGGGACGAAAAGCACCAAGGTCTCGTCGGAAAGACGGTAGTGGTTCCTCTTTCCGGAGGCAGGGAGATACCCATAATAGAGGATAATATGGTTGATCCCGAGTTTGGAACGGGTTTTGTTAAGATAACCCCAGCCCACGACCCTAACGACTTTTTGGTTGGGCAGAGGCACAACCTTGAGCAACTTCAGGTGATCGACTCTCAGGGCGTGATGAACGAGAACGCCGGGGATTACAGTGGCCTGTCCGTGGAAGAAGCCAGGGTGAGATCGGTTGCGGACCTCGAATCTCAGGGCTTTTTAGCCAAAGTGGAGGATCTGCCTCATCAGGTTGGACATTGTTACAGATGTAACACCGTAGTGGAGCCCTACCTTTCCGAACAGTGGTTCGTCAAGGCTAAGCCCCTTGCTGACAGAGGTGTCAAGGCGGTGGAGGACGGTGACATCAGGTGGTTGCCGGAACATTGGACAAAGACCTACTATCAGTGGATGGATAATATCAGGGATTGGTGTATATCCAGACAGCTTTGGTGGGGACACAGAATTCCAGCCTGGACCTGTCAGGAATGTGGCAATCTATTGGTCTCAGAGGTCGATCTTGACGTATGCCCCCATTGCGGTTCGAGAAAGCTGCTTCAGGACGAGGATGTCCTTGACACATGGTTCAGCAGTGCGCTGTGGCCCTTTTCGACTCTAGGGTGGCCCGAAAATACCGACGAGGTTGGATATTTCTACCCAACGTCGCTTATGGTAACCGGATTTGACATCATCTTCTTCTGGGTCTCCAGGATGATAATGATGGGGATGGAGTTCATGGACGAAGTCCCCTTCAAGGACGTGTATATTCACGCTCTGGTTCGAGATGAAAAAGGCCAGAAGATGAGCAAGTCAAAGGGCAACGTTATAGACCCTCTTACTATGATAGATCAGTTCGGTGCCGATGCTATGAGGTTCACCGTTGCGGCGCTCACCATGCCGGGAAGGGATATCCTCCTTAGCCCGTCTAAAATCGAAAACTATCGTCATTTTATAAATAAGATATGGAACGCAAGCCGCTTTGCCCTTATGAACCTGGAGGACTCGGATCCTACAAAGCCATCTGACTCCGACTTACAGCTTCACGATCGTTGGATAATGGACAGGTTGAACTCTGTGTCCTGCCAGGTTACATCTTATCTCGATGAATATCTTATAGGCGACGCAGCTAGGCTCCTTTACGATTTCATATGGGGTGACCTATGCGACTGGTACGTGGAGATGAGCAAACCAGCTCTGAGGGGAACCGAGGGAGATGACAGGAAAAACGCCACTCTTTGGGTTATACAGGAGGTCTTCAGAGGGATGCTGATCCTCCTTCACCCGTTTGTACCGTTCGTAACAGAGGAGTTGTGGCAGGCCTTTGGCTTTGAGGGAGACTCTATGGAGATCGACAACTGGCCAAAGATCGACGGGGCTGGCGTTTTTCCCGGCTCGGAGGAGGGAATGAAAGCCCTTCAGGAGATAGTTCGCTCCGTCAGGAACCTTCGTGCCGAGGCTGGACTGCCACCTCAGAAGTCAATACCTCTGTCGGTTGTGAGGACGGACGATTCAACGATAGCCCAATTGGTGAGGGATAACCACGATATAATATGCCTTCTCGCCAAGGTCCAGGAGATATCGGTCATATCCGTTTCCGATACCCCGCCATCTCTCTCTTTGAGCTCTGTTTTAAGCTCCGGGATCGCATATCTGCCAGTAGGTGACGTCTTAGACATAGCGACGGAGGTTGCCAGACTCAAGAAGGAGCTGGCTCAAACCCAGTCGGACCTGGCAAAAAGCCAGGGAAAGCTATCCAACGAAAATTTCGTAAAGAGGGCTCCTGTGGAGATCGTTGAACAGGAGAAACAGAGAATAGAGGACTTCACAAAAAAAATAAAAAGAATAGAGGAAAATGTGGCTAGCCTCTCTGCGGAGTGAGTTGAAAAAATGAATTTTAAAGACTTTAAGGAATATGAGGAAGTAGACTCCTATATAACAACCCTCTCAAGCCCTGGGATAAACCCTGGGCTTGAGAGGGTTTCAGCGCTTCTTGATCTGCTGGGTAATCCAGAGGCAAAATTTCCATCGGTTCACGTAGTGGGGACCAACGGAAAAGGTTCCACCTCAGCCATGATAGACAGCTCTCTTCGAGCGGCTGGTTATAGATCAGCGTTGTATACTAGCCCTCATCTGATGCATTTTGGTGAGAGGCTTTTGGTGAACGGCGAGCCTGTATCCTCGGTACTCTGGATGGATTCATTGAAAAAGATAGGCCTGGTTATCGACGAAAACGAATTTTTCAGGGATAACAGACCGACCTACTTCGAGATATTGACCGTAGCGGCGATATTCCTTATGTCTAAGAGCTCCCTTGACGTTGCCGTCGTCGAAGCTGGTATGGGGGGAAGATTGGACGCAACCAACAGATTAAGCGACGTTAGACTGTCCGTGGTGACCCCTATCGCTATGGATCACTGTGAGTACTTAGGAAACTCCATCGAATCTGTGGCTGGTGAGAAATTCGCGGTTGTAAGACCCTGCGGAAAGGCGATTTTTGCCGGAGACGAAGACGGCCGTCTGAGCGATCGATTTGCCTCACTCTGCGAAGAAATAGGGGCCGAATGGGTCGTAGCGGATAAAATCTATCCTATAAGCTCGGTCGATAGCGATTTCTCGGGAACTTCGTTCAAGATAGATTCCCCTGAAGGGGAAGTGGAGCTTGGGACGTCCTTATTGGGTCTTTATCAGGCGAGAAACGGAAGGCTTGCATACGGGGCATGCAAGATGTTGCAGGGTGTTTTTCCAAAGATGACGGATCGGGCTATCATCCAGGGGCTGTCCGATGCCAGATGGCCAGGCAGGCTGGAGGTAATCGATTGCTCTAAGGGTAAGGTCATCATAGACGGTGCCCATAATCCCCACGGTATGGCTGCTCTTGTGGAGTCTTTGCCTGGCCTTATCGGAAACTCCGATCTAGGAGTTGTTTATACCTCGATGAACGACAAAGACTATGGCTCTGTGTTGGAGCTTCTGTCCAAGATCCCATGTCACCTTTTCTGTACTTCCGTTCCCGATAACCCCAGATCTGCGACTCCCGAGGAAATTCTGGAGCGGGTAAGGTCCATAGATTGGCCCGGTCCGGTCGAGGGCTGTGACGACCCAGAAGAGGCTCTTAATAAAGCGCTAGATATATATCCCTTGGTGCTCTGCTGTGGAAGCCTTTATCTGGTAGCGAGAATTTCAAGGATATTGAAACATGGTCCCTGTTTTTGTTGATTCCTCAATGGCAGGAGTCCCCTCTCTGGACTTGGTCCTTGGCTCTAAGAGGATGGGTAGGATCACTCTGAGATCGAGACAGGAAAGTCCCCAGACGTCTATACTGAAATTGCTCCAGGGAGATGGGGACAGGGTTGTCTCTCCTATACAGGTTCACGGTACCAAGATACTGGAGAACGGTCCTTTTCTGCCCTATCGTTCCGAAGGTGATGGCATTCTGCTCACCTACTCTGGGTTAACCGGAACGATACAGGTAGCCGACTGCCTCCCCATACTCTTGACTGGGGGGTACACAGCTCCCTGGAGATTGATGTTACACTCCGGCTTTAGGGGAACTGTCGGGAACATAGTAAAATCCGGTTGGTTATCGCTAACAAAACTTATAAGCGTCAATCCACAGGAGGTATTTGCCTGGGTAGGTCCTGGAATTGGACCGTGCTGTTACAGCAGAGATCTGAACGATAGATGGACTGAATCAGCGAGAGAGATTTTGTCGGATAAATTTTCTTCTCTTAGGGGAGACAAGGTTTTTTTTGATCTGGGATCTATGGTCCTTTCCCAGTTGGCAGATCTTGGCATTCCATCTCGGAACATCGCTTTTTGCCGAGACTGTACCTCCTGTCACAGTCAAAAATATCTATCCTATCGGATGGGGGCGGGTTTGGATCGAATGGTATTGATCTCTGGAACTTATGATTGGAATCTCTAGGAGAAGACAGGGCAAATACTTAACGGTCTCTCCGATAGAATTCAAACTTGAGTTTTTAGAGAGGCACTGATGCCACTTTTGCCCCTCTTATGTGATAATCCTAGAGGAAGAGATACAAAAGACGAGGCCGATTGGAGTGACTACGGTGGAGCTAAAGAGGATGGGCGTGGTAGGGGTTGGGCATCTTGGGCAACATCATGCCAGGATATACACGGAGATACTTGGCTCTCAGTTAGTGGGAGTCGTCGATTCTAACGGTGAGAGAGCTTCAGCTATAGGTCAACACCTAGGCGTTCCCCATTATGACGACATAGACGATTTTATGGATAACGCTAGGCCTGACGGGATAAGCATAGTGGTTCCAACTACCCACCACTTTGAGGTAGCTAAAAAGGCCCTTTCAAGAGGCATAAACGTTCTCATAGAGAAGCCCGTAACCACCACAGTAGTCGAGGCTGAAGAGCTTTTATCCTTGGCGGCACAGAGGGATCTCGTGCTTCAGGTTGGGCACATCGAGAGGTTTAACAGCGCGATACAGTATGTCTCAAAAATATCCCACAAGCCGATGTTCCTTCAGTCCCGCCGTTTAGGGCCTTTCTCTCCGAGAATAAGCGACGTAGGTGTGGTTATGGACCTCATGATTCACGACATAGACATAATCCTATCGTTGGTTAGCTCGAAGATAATTGGGATATCCGCTACAGGCCAGAGGATCCGTTCCGATCACGAAGATATAGCCTCTGCTCAGCTTTCGTTCGAGAATGGCACTATGGCTCATGTCCTGGTTAGCCGTGTATCCGAAAGGCGATTAAGGCAGATGGAGATAATGGAGCCTGAGAGATACCTGTCTATTAATTACGAGACTCAGGACGTCTCTATACATCGCTGTGTAAATCAGAGTGGATCTGGACTGGTCGAAATAATAGAGCATCCTATATTCCCAAAAAGTGAGCCTCTTAAGCTTGAACTGCAGCATTTTGTGAGCTGCGTCAGGGAGGGGAAGCAACCCTTGGTCGGGATATCTGACGGAAAGAGAGCCCTGGAGATAGCGATAGAGATACTGAAACAGATACACGGAGACAGATCCGTGCAGGATAAGAAGGTAATATAGACCGCTGGTCCTGGACGTATTTAAAAAAATTGACGTAAAATAGCAGGAAGGGGTTTTCCTCTTCCTGCTATTTTATAATCTAAACAACGAAGGAGATAAATATGTATTTATTAAAAAACATTCCAATGATCAATCTTCAGGCGTTGATAGCTTTGGGGTGCTTTGGTCTCTCTCTTTTTTTCGCTAGAGTCATAAGGCGAATTTCAGAGGGATCCCTCCCTGGCGGAGATGTGATGATAACTTACCTGAGAATATTGATAGGTTTTCTGTTCGCTGCCGCGATTGCCCTTGGGCTGTCTTCTTTTGCGGGAAGAGAGATCCTTGGAGGAGGCCTTTAAGCCATGTTTTTCCGTTTTCTGCTCGCGTTGGTTTTTTTTAGCTTCGTGGAAATAGGCTTTGCTCAGACTCCAGTTCAGCCTGCGAAGGTGGATAGACTAGAGTCAGAGAGACTGTTTTCTCAAGCCTACGGCCTTCTTTTGGATCGAAAGTACTGGGGAGCGGAGGAGGCTGTTGGACTGAGCCTTTCCGCAGATCCATACAACATCGATGGATATCTACTTAGGGCTCTAATCAGACGAGGGAAAGGGCTTTTTAGTCAGTCCGTGGCGGACCTAAGGTCATATTTGGAGGTTCGGCCTATGGATCCTACCGCGGCCATGATCCTCTCGGGGATAACCGAGACTTCCTCGGACTTGACGGCTTTCACAGAGACATCCTATCTGGGAGTCAAACAACCTTTGAAAAGATACTTTGAGCTTCCACCGGACGTTTTTACCGGAACCCTTGGACTTGTCAACGGAGATATGACAGGAGACAGGCTGGCCCTTGCCGATAGCTTAGCCGATCATGTTCAGATCCTTGAGAGAGGCCGTCGTCGGGATATCAAATTTGATGCCCCTTCGGACGCGATATTTTTGAACGATAAAAGGATCGTATTGCTCAGCGAGCGAGGAACGGTGGAGGAGTTTGAGGATAGGGGAGACTTATTTGTCTCTATTCGTTCATCCGATCTGGGGGTCAGCGCCGATTCAATCGCCTTTTTGTCATCCTCCTTGGTAGCTATCACGCTTCCATTCGAAAGAGAGGTCAGATTTTTAAGCTACCCCGATTTAAAGACCTTGAATCGATGGTCTCCAGGTGGGGATACACTTTTTGAGCCAAGAGGACTTACTGTAAGGGGGAAAAATCTAGCTGTCGCCGACAGAAGAGGGGGTAGGGTATGTCTGACGACCTGGGATAACCTTGGAGAGAATCATTTCTTGGACGTATCGGCCCCGAGGTCTCTGGTGTGGGGACCGACTGGGGATCTTCTGGTCCTATCCGACGAGGGGTTTATCTCGGTCTTTTCCGGTGATTTGAACCGGAAAATGATACCGGTTGATAAATTTATAACCTCAGAGGCTATCTGTCTCTCCAGAAGCTACGACAGGATATTCTCTGTATCCTCCGATGGCAGATATGTAACGGTTTTTGAGGCTTACCCAGGAGCTAAGGACGGTTTGATCTCCGGAGCCGGTCTATTCCATCCTATCACCGAATCCATAAACGAGGATAGAGGTCAGGCTGTGGAGGTATCCATCAACCTATCCTCTCCCTTCAAGGGGTATATATCCTCGCAAAGAGGGGTTTTGTCGTCGGTATGGCAGGATTCGATGAAGGGCGGACGTATCGTTGAGACCGAGGGGCGGGGCATCGATGGGGCTATCCTGTCGCCTTTGAACAGGTACAGATATCAAGGTGACCTGTGGGCCTCGATAGAGGATGGCAAGGGTATAGAAGAGGCAGTTAGAGCGATATGGGAAAAGACCGATTATCTATCTCAAATTGTTTTGGATAGCGAACTAAGCCTTAATAAAAATGACTATCAATGGATTTACAATTTTTGTATTATGAACGGAGTTTCTTTGTCCGCATGGGCCTCAAAAATTCCCTCGGATTTTCTCATATCGGTGGTTGAAAACACCGGAGGAAACGTTTACTATTCTGACAGCCTTTCAGACAGAAACTTAAATAGCATAAAAACAAAAAGCTTTGTTATCAAGATATTTTATCCGGATACTGTATATTCTTCTGGCTATCCTAGCAGAAACATGTTATCAATCATCGCAGATTTTGGTATGATCTCTTATCGAGGCTGGTTACCGATCTGGCCAGATATGTTAAGGCAATAAGCGTACACTAAGGGGGAAAAACAGTGTTTGATAAGACAATTCTGGAAGAAGTAAGAAGGTTGAAAGAGGGTTATGATGCCTCGGTGCAGAAATCGTTGGGTAAGCACCCCGAGCGCAGGGAGAGCTTTACGACAGGCGGGGGTATTCCCCTAAAGCGTCTCTACACCCCGGTGGATATCGATGGTGTGGATTACGAGAAAGATTTGGGGCTTCCTGGGTCTTTCCCCTACACCAGGGGAGTTCAGGAGACCCAGTATAGGGGCCGTTTTTGGACCATGCGCCAATATGCCGGTTTTGCTACAGCGGAGGATTCCAACCGTCGCTATCGCATGTTGCTAGATCAGGGAACCATGGGCCTTTCCGTCGCCTTTGACCTACCGACCCAGATAGGCTACGACTCGGACCACCACATGGCAGCAGGAGAGGTCGGGAAAGTCGGTGTCGCCATAGACAGTATGGCGGACATGGAAATACTGTTTGATGGGATACCTCTCGACAAAGTCTCCACCTCCATGACCATAAACGCGCCTTCTTCGGTGTTATTGGCTATGTACATAGGCGTGGCGGAGAAGCAGGGTATCTCGATGGATAAGCTTTCCGGGACGATCCAAAACGATATCCTGAAGGAGTACATCGCGAGGGGAACCTACATATTCCCACCGAAGCCATCCATGAGGCTTATAACCAACATATTCGATTTCTGCAGCAAGAACGTGCCTAAGTGGAACACCATATCAATCTCTGGCTACCACATCAGGGAGGCTGGAAGCACAGCGGTTCAGGAGGTTGCCTTCACACTGGCTGATGGTATCGCCTATGTTGAGGCTGCCATAAAGGCTGGACTCGATCCAAACGTGTTTGGTAAGAGACTGTCGTTCTTCTTCAACGCTCATAACGATTTTATCGAGGAGATATCGAAATTCCGCGCAGCGAGAAGGCTTTGGGCCAGAATTCTCAAGGACCGCTTTGGAGTCACCGATCCCAAGGCTCTTCCTCTCAGGTTCCACACTCAGACTGGAGGATGCACCCTTACTGCTCAGCAGCCGGAAAACAACATCGCAAGGGTAACCATACAGGCTCTAGCTGCTGTTTTGGGAGGAACTCAGTCCCTTCACACCAACAGCATGGACGAGGCTCTTGCCCTTCCCACTGAGAAGAGCGTTCGCATAGCGCTGAAAACCCAGCAGATCATAGCTTATGAGTCCGGTGTATGTAACACCATCGACCCCATGGCAGGATCCTACGCTATAGAGAGTCTCACCAACGAGATAGAGACCCAGGCAATGGAGTACATCTCAAAGATCGACGAGATGGGTGGAATGATGACGGCCATAGAGAAGGGGTACGTCCAGAAGCAGATTCAGGACGCCGCCTACGACTATCAGATCTCCATAGAGGAGAACGACAGGGTTGTCGTAGGGGTCAACAAGTTCACCGTTGAGGAGGAAGCGGGGTCGCTTCAGCTACTCAAGGTCGATGAATCGGTTGGGACGAATCAGGCGAAGAAACTGAAAGAACTCAGGGATGGCAGGGACAATATAGCTGTGAAAAACGCCCTTGACTCGATCAGAGAGGCAGCCAAGGACGAGAGCGCTAACCTTATGCCGGCTATACTTGATGCAGTGAGGTGCTACACCACCGAGGGAGAGATCTGTGGCGTCCTCAGGGAAGAGTTCGGCGAATACAAGGAAAACATCGTCCTTTAGGACGTCATCTGTTGGGGGGAGACGGTTACATGAGCGATCGTAAAATAAGAGTCGTAGTTGCAAAGCCCGGTCTTGATGGGCACGATAGAGGAGCCAAGGTTATCGCTAGGGCTCTCAGAGACGCTGGTATGGAGGTAATCTACACCGGGCTCAGACAGACGGTTGATCAGATAGTGGATACCGCTATACAGGAGGACGTCGACGCCATAGGCATCAGTATCCTCTCTGGCGCTCACCATCACTATTTTAAGGCTATAATAGAGGGGCTTGCCGCCAGAGATGCCTCTGACGTAATAGTCTTCGGCGGTGGCGTCATACCGGAGTCGGAGATCCCTGATCTGGTGAATCTGGGAGCTGGCGCTATATTTGGGCCTGGCACGCCGACCAGCACCTGTGTTAAATGGCTGGAGGGTGCTGTAGCAGAGAAAAGGAAGGCAGAGTAGCTCTGTCATGATAGATAAAGCCCTGTCCGGTGACGTCAGAGCGATAGCTAGACTGATATCGGAGGTAGAAAGCGAGACGCCCCGATCTGAGGAGATAATGAGGGCCATGTACCCCCATACTGGCAGAGCCCATATCATAGGGGTAACCGGAAGCCCAGGATCGGGAAAGAGCTCTTTGGTCAGCAAGATGATCGGAACCCTCCGCCGGCAGGGTAAGACCGTCGGGGTCATCGCTGTGGATCCATCAAGCCCGTTCAGCGGAGGAGCTATCCTTGCGGACAGGATAAGGATGCAGGAGCACAGCGGTGACCCGGGGGTCTACATCAGGAGCATGGGAAGCAGAGGCTCTCTAGGTGGTCTGAGCAAGACCACCTACGAGGGAGCTTTGATACTGGATGCCTGCGGAAAAGACGTCGTTATTATCGAGACTGTTGGGGTCGGTCAATCTGAGATCGACATAGTCAGGATAGCTGACACGGTCTGTCTTGTCCTCGTCCCCGGCATGGGGGACGACATGCAGATAATGAAGGCTGGTATAATGGAGATCGCCGATCTTTTCGTGATCAATAAGGCGGACCGTGAGGGGGCCGACAAGGTCGCAGCGGAGGTCCGTCTAATGATAAAGATGTTCCACACCGGGGAAGGCTGGATTCAGCCCGTAAAGATGACCTCGGCAGCTACCGGTGCTGGGTTGGATGAACTTCATGATACCATCGAAGGGCATCTGAAACACGTGAGAAGCTCTGAGGAAGGGGCTGAACGTCTCAGAAAGAGGCTTCAGTGGGAGGTGGAGGAAATTGTTCGTCGTCGCATCGCCAAGATAACCGAATCCGCTTGGAGAGAGCGACGGGAGGAAAGGGTGATAGAGAAGCTACTGAACAAAGAGACCGATCCTTACAGGGTGGCCCAGGAGGTACTGGATAGCGCTATGGGCGATTTTCGGTCAGGTCAATTACTTTAGGAGGGAAAGGGAATGGCAATCAAGTCAATCGACGAGCTGTGCAATGGGCTCCTGGAAAAGAGAAAAAAGGTCAGCCTTGGCGGCGGAGAGAAAGCCATAGCCAAGCAGAAGGAGAAGGGGAAGCTCACCGCGAGGGAGAGGATCGACCTCCTTCTCGATAAGGGTTCCTTTGTGGAGATAGATGAGTACGTTGAGCATCGTTGCCACAACTTTGGTATGGAGTCCACCGTCTTCCCAGGAGATGGTGTGGTCACCGGGTGGGGAACCGTCGAAGGCAGAAAGGTCTACGTTTTCAGTCAGGACTTCACCGTGCTAGGTGGCTCTCTTGGAGAGATGCACGCGAAGAAGATATGCAAAGTCATGGATCTGGCCCTTCAGAACGGTGCCCCGGTTGTAGGCATAAACGACAGCGGTGGTGCCAGGATACAGGAGGCGGTCGATTCCCTTAACGGATACGGTGAGATATTCTATAAAAACACCCTGGCCAGCGGTGTCGTCCCCCAGATCTCCGTGATAGTGGGTCCCACCGCCGGTGGAGCGGTATATAGCCCTGCCCTTACGGACTATATCTTCATGGTCAACAAGACCGGAATCATGCATATAACTGGACCTGCCGTCATAAAGGCTGTGACCGGCGAGGAGGTAACCAGCGAGGAGCTTGGGGGAGCCATGACCCATAACAGCCGCTCCGGAAACGCCCACTTCTTCGCCGACGACGAGACCCAGTGCTTCAACCAGGTCAGAGAGGTGTTGGGTTTTCTCCCCAGCAACAACATGTGCGATGCTCCTGTAAAGAAGACCTCCGACAGCCTTAACAGAGCTGATTTGGATCTCAGGAACATAGTTCCCACCAACCCCAACAAGGCCTACGACGTCAGAGAAGTTATATCCAGGATAGTCGACGACGGTAAGTTCGTGGAGGTCCAGCCTATGTGGGCCAAAAATATCGTCATAGGATACGCGTCCTTCGGAGGGCAGTCCGTCGGGATCGTAGCAAACCAGGCCAACAATATGGCCGGATGTCTCGACATAGACAACTCCGACAAGGCCAGCAGGTTCATACGTCACTGCGATGCCTTTAACATTCCCATAGTCACTTTGATAGACGTTCCTGGCTATCTTCCCGGGAAGAGCCAGGAGTGGGGCGGCATAATCCGTCACGGAGCCAAGCTTCTCTACGCCTACAGTGAGGCGACCGTGCCTCTCATCTCCGTCGTTCTCCGCAAGGCCTACGGTGGAGCATACCTCGGCATGTGCGCCAAGTCTCTCGGCGCCGACACCGTTCTGGCCTGGCCTCAGGCTCAGATCGCGGTTATGGGTGCGGAAGGCGCGGCCAACATAATCTTCCGCAAGGAGATAACCGCCGCCGAGGACCAGCAGGCCATGAGGCAGAAGAAGATCGATGAGTACGAAGATGCCTTCGCCAACCCCTATCAGGCTGCCAGCAGAGGATTGGTTGACAAAGTCATCCTCCCGGAGGAGACCCGTCAGGAGATTATCCTCGCCCTCCAGTCCAACAGGACCAAGCGTAAATCTCCTCCCAAGAAAAAACACGGCGTAATGCCGCACTAGGCAAGGTGTCCTGATATGAACGGCGTATTTGAGGGAGCAGGGGGAGCTATCTCCTTATCCGTAATAGCTTTCAGCATAGTTTTCCTGGTCCTTATGGGATTGACCGCTATAATTTATGGGATCAGAATCGTGGTGGAGATGAAGGGCAGTGCCTCTAAGCCTAGGGCCGCCTCGGTTTCGTCTCCAGCAAAGGGACAGGCCCCATCTCCGCAGGTCAAGTCCTCCCACTCTGGGGTCTCCGACGAAGTCGTAGCCGCTATCACCGGCGCCCTCGTGGCTAAGGTAGGCTGTGGATTCAGGATATTGAGCGTCAAACCCCAGCTTGAGGGTAATAGCGATGGATGGACCAGCTGTGGGCGTTTTGAGGGGCTGGAAGGGCTGGATCGTTCACCTTGGGCCACTGGTGGGCGTAACTAATAAAGTTAATAATATGAGAGGATGAATTTAGTCATGGCAGACAGATATAGAGTAACGGTAAACGGAACGGCTTACGACGTTGAGGTTGAGAATCTTGGTGCAGGTTCTCAGCCTAGTGCAGCCCCTGCCCCTGTTGCGGCTCCAGCAGCAGCTCCTAGACCAGCAGCTCCTGCTCCCGCTGCTGCGCCAAAGGCAGCGGCTCCGGCTGCTCCTGCCGGTGGCGAGTCTGTGGCCGCTCCTATGCCAGGCAAGGTTCTTAGGGTTATAACCTCCCAGGGCGCCTCAGTGTCGGCAGGGGATGTTCTTATGATACTTGAAGCCATGAAGATGGAGAACGAGATAGTAGCTCCCTGTGGCGGAACCGTTACCCAGCTTACAGCCAAAGAAGGCGCGACCGTAAACAGCGGCGACGTCCTTGCCGTTATAGGCTAACGGGGAGGCGAGGGCCATGGAGCTGTATCTTCAGTCGCTGGCGAAGGTCTTCGGCGAGTCCGGTTTCGCTGCGTTGACCTGGGGCAATATCGTCATGCTCCTGGTGGCCTTTATCTTCCTGTATCTGGCCATCGTAAAGAACTTTGAGCCTCTGCTTCTCGTCCCCATCGCCTTTGGATGTGTCCTGGTCAACCTCCCCCTTTCCGGCATAATGGACGAGGGAGGATTTCTCAGATACGTGTTTTTCGGGACACAGCACGAGATCTATCCCGTTATAATATTCATGGGCATAGGGGCCTTGACCGACTTCGCTCCTCTCATGGCGAACCCTATAACCTTTCTTCTTGGTGCCGCCGCTCAGTTTGGGGTCTTTATAGCTCTCTTTGGGGCTATGATGTTGGGCTTTACGGTGAAGGAGGCAGCTTCAATAGCCATAATAGGGGGGGCCGACGGTCCGACCAGCATCTATCTGACCATGAAAATGGCACCTCAGATACTTGGAGCGGTCGCGGTTGCGGCCTACAGCTATATGTCGTTGGTCCCGCTTATACAGCCCCCTGTGATAAAGATGTTCACCTCCAAGGCTGACAGGGCCATCAGGATGGATAACCTTCGCCCTGTATCGAAGACGGAGAAGGTGCTGTTCCCGATAGTCTGCACCGTCGCAGCTGGACTGCTTCTCCCCATGTCGGTACCACTCATAGGGGTCTTGATGTTCGGAAACCTCATAAGGGAGTGTGGCGTTACGGAGAGGCTCAGCCAGGCGGCTCAGAACGAGATACTCAACGCTACGACCATATTCCTGGGGCTTTCCGTTGGAGCTACCATGAGCGCGGCTGAGTTCCTGACACCTGCGACCATAAAAATCATCGCATTGGGTCTCGTGGCGTTTGTGGCCAGCACCGCAGGTGGAGTGTGGTTTGGCCAGCTAATGAAGGTCATGAGTGGCGGCAAAATCAACCCGATGATAGGTGCTGCTGGAGTCTCCGCGGTTCCCATGGCTGCCAGGGTTGTCCAGAACATCTCTCAAAAGGAGAATCCGGGGAACTTCCTCCTGATGCACGCTATGGGACCCAACGTGGCTGGGGTCATTGGAACCGCAGTCGCCGCTTCGGTAATGTTGACGCTCCTGAGCTGATGACACTAGGGAGGATGATGTAGCCTTGCGATTAGCCATAGGATCGGACCACGCCGGTTTTAACCTGAAGGAAAAAATAGCGTCTTATCTAAGGGGTAGCTCTTTCGACGTTATGGACTTTGGGACAGACACAGCGGAGGTATCCTGCGATTATCCCGACGTAGCCCTTCAGGTCGCCAAGACAGTGGCATCCGGGGAGGCGGATAGAGGTATTTTGGTCTGCGGAAGTGGAATAGGCATGTCCATAGCGGCCAATAAAGTTCCAGGAGCTTACTGCGCTCTGTGTCGATCTGTCTCCGATGCTGAGATGAGCAGAAAGCACAACAACTCCAATATCCTGGCCCTAGGTGAGAGAACTGGAGATCTCGACGTTGCCCTTGAGGTGGCAAAAAAGTGGCTTTCGACCGAGTTCGAGGGAGATCGCCATCTCAAGAGGACCCAGAAAATAAGGGCATACGAGCACAGCCTATCTCAGCATTTCGGTCAGAAAAGGGGAGAGGTGGTAATCTTTGACCACCCTCTTGTGCAGCACAAAGTCAGCATGATCAGAGACGCCAGGACATCGGTCAAGGAGTTCAGGGAGCTTGTCCAGGAAATCTCCAGCCTCATGGTTTACGAGATAACCAGGGATCTGCCTCTTGAGATGATAGATATAGAGACCCCTGTCGCAAAGACAAAGGCCTACGCTCTGGCGGGAAAGAAACTGGCTATAGTCCCTATCCTTCGGGCTGGCATAGGTATGGTAGACGGCATAATAAACCTTATCCCCAACGCAAAGGTCGGTTTCGTAGGTCTTTACAGGGATCCAGAGACCCTAAAACCGGTGGAGTACTACTGTAAACTTCCGGGAGATATCGAGGATAGGGAGATCTTTGTGCTTGATCCTATGCTCGCAACTGGAGGTTCATCCGCAGCGGCAATAGACATGATAAAGAAAAGAGGGGCGACCAGAGTCTCCCTTGTATGTCTTGTAGCCGCCCCTGAAGGTGTTGAAAAGGTCCACAAAGACCATCCTGACGTAAATATCTACTGCGCTGCTTTGGACAGCCATCTGAACGATCATGGCTACATCGTCCCTGGACTGGGCGATGCAGGAGATCGACTTTTCGGCACCAAGTAGATAGATCGTGTTGGAGGAAAAGACGTTTTTAATGGCGTTAGCCCTGATGATTTGGGGGTATTTTTTAACGCCGATATCGATAAAGCTTTCGGGGCGATTTGGCATATTAGACCAGCCTTCGCCCCGTAAGGGACACAACCAGCCAGTTCCTAGAGGAGCTGGCTTGGTTGTCTGGATGGGGTACCTTTTTTGGTCGCTGTTATTTGCCCCAGACGGTTGGCATTTTTCATCCCTGGCGACAGGGGCCTCTATGGTGTTTTTCATCGGTTACCTGGACGATATGTCTCCCATCAAGCCTGTCATAAGGCTGATCATCCATCTGTTAGCGTCTTCTTTGGTGGTGATCCCTCTCCATATGACATCCCCCTTCCTTTTCATCGTATATATTATATGGATAGCCGGATGTACCAACGCCTACAACCTCATAGATGGCATGAACGGCCTGTCTCTGTCGATGGCTATTTTGGCTTTTTTGGCCATAGGGTTAGCCCCTGGAGGAAACTACATCACTTTTCCGCTTATAGCCATGTGCCTTGGGATATTACCTTGGAATTTTCCCAAGGCCAAGACTTTTATAGGAGATGGTGGCGTATATCTACTGGGTTACGTTGTAGCTACGATGATCATGTGGTTGGTTGAAAATAGGTTAAGTGTTTTCGATTTAAGGACCGTTTCGACCCTGGTTCTTCTTGGAGGTGTCCCTGTAGTTGACACCTTGACAACTATCATCAGACGGTTGATGTCAGGCAAATCTCCGTTCTCGCCGGATAGGGGACACATACACCATCGGCTGCTCGATAAAGGGCTACCTCAGGGTAAGGTCTTAGCTCTCCTCTCTGTGGCTCAGGTACTGCTTCTTGGGGCGGGCTTTTTCATCTCCCTTTCCTCTTGAAGCTGATATAATTCTTAGGGGAAACTTTATTTGCCCCTCTGTCTAAAAAAAAGAATTTCTCTAGGAGTGGTACCATGGACGATATGCTTAAAATAGTTGGAGGAAGGCCCCTTTCCGGGGAGATAAAGGCTCAAGGATCTAAAAACGCGGCCCTTCCCGTTATGGCCGCATCTTTACTTTTGAAGGATGCGGAACTTGAGTTGGATAACGTTCCTGATCTGAAGGATATATCCACCATGGCGGATTTGCTTAGCGTATTAGGAGCAGATGTAAGGATAAATAATCATAAAATATCGATAAAGATCGGAAGCGATATGTCGTCGGAAACTCCGGCTGCTTTGGTACAGAAGATGAGGGCGTCTTCCCTGGTCCTTGGACCGCTTTTGGCCAGACAGGGTCGGGCGATTATGCCGCTACCGGGGGGATGTTCGATCGGCAGCAGGCCGATAGACCTGCACCTCAAGGGATTGGTTAAGATGGGTGCCAACATAGACTTACTCCATGGCGCCGTTCATGCGACCACGAAGGGCCTTAAGGGGTGCAGGATATATCTCGATTTCCCCTCGGTCGGAGCGACGGAAAATCTCCTTATGGCTGCGGTGCTGGCCAAGGGAGATACTGTGCTTGAGAACGCCGCCAGAGAACCAGAGATAGTCAACCTGGTGGACTGTCTTAGATCGATGGGGGCCGACATCGAGGGGGAGGGGACCGGTGTCATTAGGATAAGGGGCAAGTCCGACCTTACTGACGCCTCGGTAAGGATAATCCCCGATAGAATAGCCGCCTGCACCTACCTGTTGGCTGGCGTCATAACCGACGGACATGTTACGATAAAGGACGTTATCCCGCAGCATTTTGACTCCCTCCTTGCGAAGCTGGAGGAGGCCTCTGTGGAAGTAGAGTCCCGTGACGGAACGGTAACCGTTTTCCCGTCCAGAAAAAAGTTAAAGGCTATATCCATGAAGACGTTGCCTTATCCGGGGTTTCCCACTGATGTACAGCCTCAGCTCATGTCCGTGCTCTGCCTAGGTCAGGGAGCCAGCGTGATAAAAGAAAGCATATTCGAATCTCGTTTTCTTCACGCCAGCGAGCTGAAAAAAATGGGAGCCGACATAGAGCTACAGGGGAATACAGCCATAATAAACGGCGTGCAAAAGTTGAACTGCGCCGATGTGGTAGCTACTGATCTAAGAGCTGGCGCAGCCTTGGTTCTCGCTGGCCTCGCTACGGAAGGTGAGACGATTATCCACTCTATGGGACACGTGGATAGGGGCTACGAGTGTATGGAGTCGGTGCTTTCCTCTCTGGGAGCGAACGTACAGCGGTTGGGGAGAAGAGCTTAAGGCCTATGTGGAGGTAGCTATGCCAGCCTTACTTGACGGTATAAGGGTTATCGCTTTCGTCGGACCAGCTGGTACCGGCAAGAGTCTTCGTGCCCAGTTTGTGGCGAGACAGAGGGAAATCGATTACATAATAGACGATGGGTTGGTTATAGCCAGGGGAAGAATAGTAGCGGGGAAAAGCGCTAAAACAGAGAAGAACATGGTGAGGGCCATAAGAAGGGCCATGTTTTTGTTCCCCGACCATAGAGCAGAGGTGACTGGTTTTTTTAGAGACCATTCGCCCTGCTCTTTGATGGTTATCGCGACCTCACAGGGAATGGCCGAGAAGATCTGTCGTGCACTGGGGATCAAACAGCCGGAACAGTTTGTTCACATATCGGACGTCGCCTCCCCAGAGGAGATAGCCAAGGCCCAATATGAAAGAAAACATAAAAAGCAACACGTCATACCGGTGTCCCAGGCTCAGATAAGGAAAAACTATACCGGCAAGCTGGTAGGAAGGCTACGCAACCTGTTAAGGCTAAAAGATACCTACGAAAAAACCATAGTTAGGCCTCCTTTCAGCTTTTTCGGAGATATAAAAATAGACACGGAGGCGGTTCTTCAGATAAGCCGTCACGTGGTTTCCAGCCACGTCAGGGTTGCGACTCTGTCCGATATCCAGGTCAAGGATCTGGATACGACGGTAGAAATAGCTTTAACCGTGGTCCTTTATCTGGGATCTCCCTCTTTAGTCGACATAGCGAGGGAGATATCTAAAAGGGTAAAATTGACCGTCGAGTTTCTGTGTGGTCTGGATGTAAGCAAAGTCGACGTTTACGTTGAAAAGGTGATTAGGTTTGAATCCCGACAATCATAAAGCTAATTTGAGTTCTTTTTTAATGTCAAAGATCGCGGAGGAAGTGGGGGACTGTCAAAAGTGCGCTCTTGGAAAGGACAGAAACATGCCTGTCCTGGGAGAGGGCCCTTTGGACGCTCTTTTGATGTTCGTTGGAGAGGGACCTGGAGCTGACGAGGATGTTCAAGGTAAACCCTTCGTGGGCAAGGCTGGACAGCTGCTGGACAGGATACTTAAGGCAGCGGAGATCTCCAGGGAAAAGATATATATCACGAACGTGGTTAAGTGTCGTCCCCCTGGTAACAGGGTTCCTGCGATAGAGGAAGTTGTAATTTGTCAAAAATTCCTTGAGGCCCAAATCGCAATAATAAATCCATCTATAATTGTGTGTCTTGGAAACACTCCCGCGAAATGGATTTTAGGGACTACCGAGGGTATAACCAAGTTAAGGGGAAGGTGGTTTTCCTGGAGAGGGATAGACGTTATGCCAATGTTCCATCCCAGCTATCTGCTGAGAAACGAGTCCCGAAAGAAGGATAGCCCCAAGGCCTTGACGTGGCAGGATATACAGGAAGTCAGGAAAAGATTAGACGATGTAAGACTAAGGAGACCAAAATGAATAAGAAAGAACACGCCATTGACCATCTGGCCATCATAATGGACGGCAACGGGCGTTGGGCAAAAAAGAGGGGGCTTCCCCGTCTTTTAGGCCATAGAGCTGGTGTTAGAACGCTGGAGAACCTCGTTTATGCCGCTAAGGACAGGGGTATTCGATATCTGTCCGTCTACGCGTTCTCCAGCGAAAACTGGACGAGGCCATCGATGGAGGTCTCTGGTTTGATGAAGCTTTTCGGCTACTACGCCAGAAAAAAACTCAGCGACCTTAAGAGAGAGGACGTAAGGGTGCGTTTTGCTGGGAGCCGGGAGGGACTTCCCGATTTTGTCGTGGAGGCCATGGATAGGGCGGAGGGTGAAACTCTTAAATGCTCCTCTATAGACCTTATAGCCTGTTTTAATTATGGAGGCCGTCAGGAGATATTGGACTCAGTAAACCGTTTTATTCAAGAAAATCCCGGTAAGACCCTGGATGAGGACTCCCTTCGTGGTTACATGTACGTTCCAGATATTCCCGATCCAGATCTTATCGTCAGGACCAGCGGTGAGTTTCGCCTCAGCAACTTCTGGCTTTGGCAATGCAGCTACAGCGAACTGTACTTTACCGATGTCCTGTGGCCTGACTTCGATCCACAGATGCTGGATACGGCGATAGAGAGCTTTAAGATGAGGGACAGGCGATATGGCGGCTTACGATAGACCCGGCGCTGAAATCGTAAAACGGGCCCTTTCGGGAATCGTTTTAGTCTTAGCGGTAATCGTCGCTATCGATTTTGGTGGGTACTTCTGGTCTGCCTTAGCTACCTTGGCTGGAATGGTCTCTTTGGTGGAATTTTACAAGATATCCAGCAAAAGGTTGAGATTTTCCAAGGGTATAGGATTATTGGCTGGCCTTTCTTTTCTTATCATGGTCGGCTTTCTGGACATGGGGGAAAAAGCCCTCCTTACCGGTCTCACTATGGTGCTCTGGATCACCCTTTTTGCCGAGCTTATCAAAAGACAGTCCACTGGATCCAGCACCGCTATAGAGAACAGCGCCGGAGTACTCGGAGGGTTGGTGTACGTGGTACTGCCCTGGTGCCTATCCATCTACCTCAGAGAGGGACCAGTGGGTAAAATCGTTCTTCTGTCCGTTTTCGTATGTACCTGGGCCTGCGACGTTTTCGCATATATAGTTGGCAGCAAGCTCGGCAAACACAGGCTTTGCGAGAACATAAGCCCTAAAAAAACCTGGGAGGGTTTCTACAGCGGTGTCGCAGGAAGCTTTTTGGCCGCAGCGTCCATCGCTTACGTAAGGGAGTTCCCTCCCTTCCCGCTTTTGGTTATAGGGCTCATATGCGGTATTGCTGGTCAGTTGGGGGACCTAGCCGAGTCCATCTTTAAGAGAGAGAGTGGAGTAAAAGACAGTGGAAACGTTCTTCCTGGCCATGGTGGCATGCTGGATCGTTTCGACAGCGTTTTAGTTAGTCTGACCATAACCTACTTTGTATTCGAGGTGCTTTGGAGATGACCGGCGTGACCAGGGTTGCCGTAGTTGGATGCACGGGGAGCGTTGGTTCCTCCGTTATCGACGTGTGTCGCCGTTATCGTGATAGTTTCGACGTGGTGGGGATAGCCGCCAGAAACGACGCGGATGGCCTGAGGAGGTTGGCTCTGGAGTTTATGCCATCTAAGGTTGTCCTCAGGGAAAAGAAAGACTTGGACGGTATGGACCTTCCTCTCGGGATAGAAAAACTGAGCGGGGATGACGGGCTTCTTGATATGGTTTGTTCCGACGACGTAGACCATGTAGCCTTCGTATCCTCCGGAACGGAGGCCATTCCCTCCCTGTTGGCGGCCCTCAAGGCGGGGAAAACCGTCTCCTTAGCCAACAAAGAAAGCATCGTAGTCTCGGGCAGATGGGTACTACCCTACAGCGGAAGAGGTCAGATAAGGCCTTTGGACAGCGAGCATAACGCTATATGGCAGTGCCTCTTCGGCGAGAATGTAGATAACGTGGACCAGATAGGTTTGACCGCATCAGGAGGTCCCTTTAGATTGACCCCACTTGATGAGCTGGGATCGGTGACCCCTGAAATGGCCGTTAGCCATCCGGTTTGGAGTATGGGGCAGAAGATAAGCGTCGATAGCGCAACCATGATAAACAAAGGGATAGAGATAATAGAGGCTATGAGACTCTTCTCTCTCCCAAGTGAGAAGGTCACGTCTTACATACATCCCGGATCGTCAGTTCACGGATTTGTCCGATTTGTCGACGGCAGCGTTAAAATGCTGATGGCTCCGCCTGATATGAGGCTTTCAGCCCTTTCTGCTCTGTCATATCCCAGAAGGCTACCTGTCGGTCCTCTGTCCTTAAAACCTATCTCGATCGATGGCTTGAGCCTGTCTTTCAGCGAACCGGACAGGGACCGTTACCCTGGATACTATCTGGCCCTTGAGGTTGCCGAGGCAGGGGGAAGCTATCCCACCGTCTTGGTCGGTGCCGACGAAGTCGCTGTAAGGGCTTTCTTGGAGAAAAAAATCGGTTTTATCGACATACCTCGCGTTATATCCGAGGTCATAGGAAGGTTTGACGGACATCCCGCTCGCAGCCTGGAGGACGAGCTTGATATCCTGAGTTGGTCCAGGACCACAGCTGATTCCGTGTGTATGGGTAGGAGGTGACCTTGATGGTGAGCGTCGTTTCATTTATCTTGATCATAGCGGTATGCGTCGTAGTCCATGAATATGGTCATTACCGCACCGCTATAGCTATGGGGATACAGGTTCACGAGTTTGCCTTCGGAATGGGGCCGACCATCCTGAAAAAGAGGGGCAAGAACAATCTCTGGTCTATCAGGTTTTTCCCAATCGGCGGTTTTGTCAGGCTGGCGGGAATGGAGGAGGATGAGCCCCAGGAAAGCACCGTCCAAGGTATGGGATTTAACGAAAAATCTCCGTGGGCGAGGCTTGCAGTGCTCATGGCAGGACCTGTTGCCAACGTGTTCCTGGCCTTTTTGCTTACCGCCGTTCTTCTCGCTGGATATGGGGTTCTCGACATGGAATCGCCTACCGTCGGGAACGTCATGCCGGGGTATCCATCTGAGATGGCTGGCATCCAGGTTGGCGATAGGATAAGCTCGGTCAACGGTATAAAGGTCTCCGATTGGACCTCTATGGCTAAAGCTATAAGGAATAGCGAAAGGGGAAAGCCCCTAGATCTGGTTATCCTCAGAAACGGCGAGGAGATCGACCTGACCGTGGAGGTCGTGGTAGATTCCCAAACCGGCAATCTTATGCTCGGGATTCAGCCCGCTAGGTCCAAATACGGACCGATTAAGGCAATCTCAAGTTCGGTAAGCTACACGTTCCACATGTCCATAGCGATGATAAGGGGTATCGGTGAATGGATCTTTGGAAAAACCCAAGTCGATGTCTCTGGACCGGTAGGAATAGCCACCATGGCGGGCGACGCCGCAAGACAGGGGCTCTGGTCCTTCGTGTCGTTTCTTGCGATAATAAGTTTGAACTTGGGTATAATAAACCTTTTCCCATTTCCTGCACTGGACGGTGGGAGGATCATTTTCATCGTAGGGGAGATAATAACCGGTAAAAGACTTCCATCCTCGGTGGAGGGGCACGTTCATTTTGTTGGTTTTGTAATTCTTATAGGTATGATACTGTTTATCACGTGGCAGGATGTCATGAAGTTACTTTATCGTTGATTAGAGGTGTCTTTTGTGAAAAATAGACTGCTAGAGATAGGCTCCATATCCCTCGGTGGGGGCTATCCTGTCAGAGTTGAAAGCATGCTGAAAAAGCCTCTTTCCTCGTATGGCGAGGCATTAGAGCAGATGATATCCCTGGCCAATTCCGGTTGTGAGATTGTCCGTGTGGCTTTCCCCTCTCTCTCGGACGGCGAAAACCTGGCCAGGCTGATAAAGGACAGCCCTGTTGCGATAATGGCTGATATCCACTTTGATCCTCTCCTTGCCGAGGCGGCTATAAATGCTGGATGCAGGTCCATCCGCATAAACCCGGGGAATATGGGCTCTCCAGAAAAGCTCGACAGGGTTATCTCTATGTCAAAGTCTGAGGGAGTGGTTATACGGATCGGGGCAAACAGCGGCTCGGTCAGCCCAAGGCAGCTTAAGGACGCGGGGGGAAACAGGGCTGCGGGACTTGCCCTAGCGGTGGAGGAGCAACTGAAGGCACTCCAGGATCGGGATTTTCAGGACGTTATACTCTCGGCTAAGTCCACCGACGTTATGGAGACAGTGGAGGCCAACAGGATTCTGTTCGATAGATACGGAGATACATATCCTTTCCATATCGGTATCACCGAATCCGGGTCTGGCTCGGCAGGGATAGCCAAAAGCGCCTCCGGCATAGCGATACTACTCTCCTTGGGTATAGGGGATACCATAAGGGTCAGTCTCAGCGACAGACCGGAGGAAGAGGTCTACGTGGGGTATGAGATACTGAAGTCACTGGGACTTAGAAAAATGGGGCCAGAGATAATTTCCTGTCCTACCTGTGGACGAAAAAAATTGGACGTAGTGGCGGTTCTTCCAGAAATCAGACCGCTGTTATGGGGTCTTCCAGATGGCTTTAAGGTAGCGATAATGGGTTGTGAGGTAAACGGACCACAGGAGGCGCGCCACGCTGACGTGGGAGTCGCCGGTTCCCCTTCGGAGGCGGTTTTTTTTAAAAAGGGCGAGATCGTCGACCGAAGACCTCTATCTGAACTTGTAAAAGGTATGAGTTTACTTCTTGAGCCTTATCGTCTAAAATCATAGGTGAAGCTGATTCTGTAAGGTAGCTTCTAAATTGTCCCGCTGCTTTGTGGTATTATGTTTCGATGAGACCAGGCACAAAATATCGAAGGGAGTGTTCTTGTAATGGCAATCAACCTTAGAGGACGTAGTTTTCTTACTTTGAAGGATTTTACCAGCCGTGAAATAGCTTATCTTCTCGACCTTTCCATGGATCTAAAGAGGAAAAAGAGAGCCGGCATAAAAGGTGATCTTCTCGAGAACAAAAATATCGCCCTCATATTCGAAAAGGCATCAACCAGGACCAGATGCGCGTTCACCGTTGCCTGTATCGATGAAGGTGCTCACCCAGAGTTTCTCGGCAAAAACGATATCCATCTGGGTAAAAAAGAGGATGTACAGGACACTGCCAGGGTTTTGGGGAGGATGTTTGATGGGATTCAGTTCAGGGGATTCAGCCAGAAGCTGGTCGAGGACCTCGCTAAGCATAGCGGCGTTCCCGTGTGGAACGGTCTGACCGACGACTACCATCCAACCCAGATACTCGCCGATTTTCTCACCATACAGGAGGAGTTCGGCAAACTAAGAGGCCTGAAGCTCGTCTACCTTGGAGACGGCAGAAACAACATGGCCAACTCCCTTATGATAGGTTCCGCCAAGATGGGAATGCACTGCACCATATGTGCTCCAGAGACCCTCTTCCCAGAGGACTCACTGATGAAGGAAGTCAGGGCGATCGCCTCCGAGACAGGTTCCCGGATAGTCCTTGAGAGCGATCCCAAGAAGGCTGTCCAGGGTGCTGATGCCATCTATACCGATGTCTGGGCCTCCATGGGCGAGGAGGACAAGGTGGAGGAGAGAAAGAGGCTTCTCATGCCCTATCAGGTCAACGGAGAGCTTATGGGCGCGACGGGAAATCCTGAGACGATATTCCTGCACTGCCTTCCCGCAAACAAGGGACAGGAGGTCACGGAGGACGTGTTCGAGTCCCCACGCTCCCTGGTCTTCGACGAGGCTGAGAACAGACTTCACACCATCAAGGCGGTTATGGTAGCGACGCTGGGCAAGTAATCCAACCAGGTCGAGTCAAAATAGAAATTCACCCATTATGGGAGAGAGGCATGCCTCTCTCCCATATCTCGTTGATATCGCTTGGCTTGTGGTACAATAGCCTCGCCTGAAAAACAAGGAGGGGACATCATGATAAAGTCTCGCAAGACACCGGAACTGATCGTCTCAAGCGTAGAAAAGTGGTTGAGAGAGAAGGTGGAAGGAGCGTCCGCACGTGGCTGTGTCGTTGGGCTGAGCGGCGGCATAGATTCCGCTGTGGTCGCGGTCATGCTTAAACGGGTTTTTGGCGACGACATGCTGGCATTGAAGATGCCCTGTCATAGCTTAGACGAGGATGCTTTTCATGCCGATCTCTTGATAGAAAAATTCAAACTTCCATCCTCTTTGGTGGACCTCTCGGATACATACGAGTCTCTAGTCAAGGCCACCAAATTGAGGGATAACGGTCTCGCTTTGGCCAACATAAAGCCGAGGTTGAGGATGACTACACTTTACGCTTTCGCACAGGGAAACGGTTACCTTGTGTGTGGAACCAGCAACAGGGCGGAACTCACCGTAGGTTATTTCACGAAACACGGCGACTCTGGAGCTGATATACTTCCCATAGGCGATTTGACCAAGACTGAGGTGAGAGATGTCGCTCGTTACCTGGAGATACCGTCCGTTATAGTGGACAAGCCTCCATCCGCTGGCCTCTGGGAGGGGCAAACCGACGAGGCTGAAATGGGGCTTTCCTACGATCAGATAGATAGTTTCATAACGGGAGGGCTGGGCGAAGAGGAGCGAAAAGAAATACTCAAAAGGTTTACCCTATCAGAACACAAGAGAAGAATGCCAGAGATATGCAAGGTCTTCTAGCTTCCATTCTAATTTTATGAGGTGATTTTTTATGTCAGGACACTCAAAATGGGCTAATATAAAGCATCGCAAGGCCGCTCAGGACTCGAAAAGGGGCAATCTCTTTCAGAAGCTCGTAAAGGCGATAATCATCGCAGCGAAAGAGGGCGGTGGCGATCCCGGCACGAACATAAGGCTGAAAGCCGCACTTGACAGGGCGAAGGCCGCGAGCGTCCCGGCAAACAACATCGAGAGAGCCATCAAGAGGGGGACCGGCGAGATCGAGGGAGCTGTGTACGAGGAGCTCACCTACGAGGGATACGGCCCTGAGGGCGTGGCAGTCATAGTTGAGTGTCTGACGGACAACAAAAACAGGACAACTCCGGAGATCAGGTTTATATTCGACCGAAGTGGAGGGGCCTTAGGCGCCACCGGCAGCGTCGGTTGGATGTTCGAGAGGCGTGGAGTGATAAATATATCGGGCGATAACCTGGACGAGGACGAGCTTATGGAGGTCGCTCTTGAATGCGGTGCCGAGGACGTTGAGACAGACGACGGGTTCGTGGTCTACACAAATCCATCCGAGGTGAACGAGGTCAAAGATGCGCTCGAGTCCAAAGGCTACGTCATAGATAGCGCGGAAAGCCAGATGGTCCCCAAAAATACCGTCTCGGTGTCCAACCCGGATAAGGCCAGAAAGATACTCAAACTCATGGATCAGCTGGAGAGCCACGACGACGTTCAGAGCGTATCGTCCAATTTTGACATCCCCGATGAAGTAATGGATAAAATTGACTGATACAATAAGATGTCTCGGCGTTGATCCAGGGATAGGCCGAATGGGTTACGGCGTAGTCGAAAGGTTTAAAAGTCGCTATACCTCCGTGTCCTATGGATGTATAGAGACCCCCTCGGATATGCCGATACCACAGAGGCTTGAAATGCTATATAAAGGACTGAGGGAGCAGATTGAAAGCTGCTCCCCTGCTTTTATGTCGGTCGAAAGGCTCTATTTCGGCAGAAACACGACCACAGCCGAGAACGTATGGCAGGCAAGGGGAGTCATCCTGCTCATAGCCGCCCAGAGCGGCCTATCGGTCGTAGAACCCAAACCGTCGGAGGCCAAGATGACCGTTTGTGGAAACGGTAGGGCGGAAAAGAGTCAGGTACAGAAGATGGTCCAGCTCCTTCTTGGACTCAAGGAAATTCCCCGTCCTGACGATGCCGCTGACGCCCTGGCGATAGCCATGGCAGGTTTAGCTCTCTATAGCAGCCCTAAGGCTCTCTGAAAAGGGAGGTGTATCCATGTTAGCTAGAATAAGAGGGACGATTTTAGGCGTTCATGCGTCAAAGGCTATCGTCGACATCCTAGGCCTTGGATTCGAGGTCCAGCTTACCAGAAAGGCCGAATCCCTCTGCACCGTGGGATCGGAGGTATCCCTTCACTGCCATGTCCAGTTCTCCGACTCAGGACCGAGTCTATTTGGTTTTGCCGATGAGCTGGAGAAGGCGGTCTTTGCCAGGCTTATATCGGTGAAGGGTATAGGGGGGAAGATGGCCATGCAGATCCTCCAGGGCATGTCCGGTGAGGAGGTAGTACAGGCGGTCTCTTTGGGAGACCACATCTGTCTATCTAAGGTGCCTGGAATAGGGAAAAAGACCGCGGAGAGGATATGTTTCGAGCTACAGGAGAAAATGTCCAAAAACCTGCCCTGTTCCGGTGATATCGAGAAAGTTACCTCTCAGCCGGATTCATCTACGGTACTGGAGGCTCTGGAATCACTGGGATTCTCCAGACAAAGCGCGTCGGAAGCCCTATCGGAGGTCCATAGAGCGAGAGGCTCGACGGAAGGACTTGGCGTCGAAGATCTGATCATGTTGGCTCTTAGGCACCTAAACGGTAGGCTCTAAGGAGGGATTTTATTGGACGAGATGGAGAGACTGGTCGACATATCGAAGCGAGACGATGACATCTCCCTTCGACCCATAACCCTTGACGACTTCACCGGACAAAAACCGATAAAAAACAAACTCAAAATTTACATAAAAGCGGCAAAAAACAGGCAAGAACCTCTGGACCATTGTCTGTTCTATGGTCCTCCAGGGCTGGGAAAAACCACCTTAGCCGGCATAATAGCCAAAGAGATGGGAGGAGATCTGAGGATAACCACCGGGCCTGCGCTTGAGAAGACCGGTGACCTAGCCGCCTTGCTCTCCAACCTACAGGACAACGACGTGCTGTTTATAGACGAGATACACAGGATGAACAGCAGCATAGAGGAGGTGCTTTACTCAGCCATGGAGGATTTTGCCCTTCACATAATGGTGGGTAAGGGACCTCTCGCCCGTAACATATGCCTCTCTCTCCCTAGATTCACCCTTGTAGGGGCGACGACAAGGCTTGGGCTATTGACGTCCCCCTTACGAGACAGATTTGGCATAGTAGAGCAACTGGCACTGTACGACAGAGAGGAACTTTCATCCATAGTGATCAGAGGCTGCACCGTCCTCAAGGTGGATATAGACCGTGAGGCCTCCTTGAGGATAGCCGACCGTTCAAGGGGCACACCAAGAATAGCCCTCAGGATTCTGAGGAGGGTCAGGGATGTGGCCGAGGTGTCGGGTGACGGATTCATAACCGAAAATCTTGCAAAAGAGGCAATGGATATGTTGGGACTGGACGAGCTTGGCCTGGATGACGGTGATAGGCGCATTCTTGAAGGACTGGTCGACCTGTTCGGCGGAGGTCCCGTTGGTCTATCCACCATAGCAGCGGCACTCAACGAGGAACCTCAGACCGTGGAGGATATCTACGAACCATACCTACTCCAGCTTGGACTGTTGGAGAGGACCCCTAGGGGGAGGAAGGCTACCCCCAGAACCTATTCCTATCTGGGCAGGAGGCCTAACGATAATGAGCAGATACCAATTCCATCGGATTGATGCATATAAAATGACAAAGAATAAATTATTTCTTGTTGTGTTGTTTTTTATTTTTATTTTTCTTGAGTGTTCCCCTTCCGAGGCCAGGGATATAAAGGTAGGGATCGGGATAAACCAGACCTCCGGAGTCCTTTCCTCTAATTCCGCGATGCAGGTTACGGACAGGAGGGGTACTAAAATATCCTCTAAAAGTATCGCTTTCTCCGCCTCAGGAAGCTCGGTTATAGTGTCGGGTAAGCCTATGTCCCCTCCAATATCGGTTAAGTCGTCCTCTCCCATCGTCTACGATAAGAGACCGTACCTCGGCAGTTTTACAGTTGTAGTATCAGGAGGGCGTCTCTCCTTCGTAAACGTTCTGGACGTGGAAAGCTATATCAGGGGAGTCCTTAAGATGGAGGTTAACCCAGCCTGGCCTTTAGAGTCCCTCAAAGCCCAGGCTATCATCTCAAGGACCTATGCCCTGAACCAGATGGGGCGCCACGGTGCTAACGGTTTTGACGTCTGTGCCACTCAGCACTGTCAGGTTTACAGGGGGATAAACGCCCACGATAGAACAATCGATAAGGCCATAAACGCCACTACCGGTAAGGTGCTGACATACCACGGTGGTCTAGCCAAGACCCTCTTCCACTCGGACAGCGGTGGTGCCACCGCTGCAGCTAAAGACGTGTGGGGTGGAGATCTTCCCTATCTAGTGTCGGTCTCCGACCCAGTACCTTCCTCTTCTCCTCACTCCTGTTGGACCGCGTCTTTGAGCGGAAACCAGATAGGAACCGCTTTAGCCAGATCTGGGAACAACGTCGGAGTCGTTACCTCCATATCCATCCTGTCCAGGGATGGATCAGGCAGGGCTTTGGATATGGAGATAGTCGGTACAGAAGGGAGGATAAGGATCAGGGCTCACAGGTTCAGGGAGGCTGTTGGAGGCTCTACGATAAAGAGCACTAACTTTACCATGAGGGGATCCGGCGGGGTGTCGATCCTGCCTCCTCCGTCGCAACCCTCCAGGCCTGCATCTATCGATGGGCCTCTTTCCCCAGAGGAGGAGAGGCTGTTGTTGGCTCTCACCAAACAGGGTGCGTTCTCCTCCGACGAGCTGCTGGCCATGTTGTTGGATCCCGAGAAAAAACGGGTCTTTCTCCAAAAAGCCCAGGGCAAAGCTCCCTCTCAGCCTAAGCGTCCAGCCTCGTTAGAGAGACCTTCTTCCTCTTCTGGACCTTTTTTCTTTGAGGGAAAGGGCTGGGGGCACGGGGTGGGAATGTCCCAGTGGGGAGCTAGAGCGTTGGCCCTGTCCGGTTGGTCCGCGGAGAGGATATTGGCTCACTACTATCCCGGTACATCCATAGTTTTACGAAGATAAAAACGGAGGAAATTGGTCTATATGGAAGATAAATTCTTTAAGGTCTCTACCTACGATTACCATCTCCCAGAACGCCTTATCGCTCAAAATCCGGTTGTGCCGAGGGATAGCTCTAGAATGATATTTTTGTCAAAGACGGACGGGGCAATCGAGCATCGACGTTTTTCCGATATAGTAGATTACCTTAAACCTGGGGATCTTTTGGTGAGAAATAACACCAAGGTCATGGCTTCCAGGCTTATAGGTGTCAAGCCTGGAATGAGCTCTGAGGTCGAATTATTGTTGTTGTCTCCCGTCTCAAAACACTCCTGGGAGGCGCTGGTAAAGCCTGGAAGGCGTTTGAAGCCTGGGGTATCGGTATTTCTTTCCAACGGTGTCGAGGTTAAGGTCGAGAACATAAGGTCCAACGGTCTCAGAGAGGTGTCTTTTCCTCCAGAGATCGACGTTATGGGACTGTTGGACGAGATCGGAAGCATACCCCTACCTCCCTATATAAAGACCTCTACCGCTCCAGAAGATTCCTACCAGACGGTCTTTGCCAGAGAAACCACCTCCGCTGCGGCTCCGACAGCGGGGCTCCATTTCACCGATGAGCTGATAGAAAAATTAATGAAAAAAGGGGTCGAGATAGAGGACGTCACGTTGGACGTCGGACTCGGCACATTCCGCCCGGTGAAGGCCCATGATCTTAGGGACCATCCCATGCATACCGAGCGTTGTAGGGTATCCAGAAAGACCGCCGATGCCGTCAACAGGGCGAAGGCAGAGGGGCGAAGGGTAATAGCGGTTGGGACTACCTCCGTCAGAACTATGGAGAGCATGGCGGAGAAGGACAAACTCTCCTCTGGGGATACCAGTACGTCGCTGTTTATATACCCTGGATACCGTTTCCAGATAGTGGATGGGATGATCACCAATTTTCATCTTCCTCAAAGCACCCTGCTTATGTTGGTCTCTGCCTTCGCCGGGTACGAGCTTACCATGGATGCCTATAGGCAGGCGGTGGATATGGAGTATCGTTTCTTCTCCTTTGGAGATGCCATGCTCATACTCTGAGGTGATACCAGGTGAGAAGGTTTTTTTTGTTTTTTGCTGTGGTTTGCTCGTCGATAATACTCATTGTTTTTCTATCTTTCCCCACGACCATGTGGAAGGATATATTCGTCATGCCCTTTTACCGAGGGACGGAGACGATCAAGCTGACGGTCTCTCCTGGACAGTCGGTCCGTTCCATCGCGGAGTCCCTTGTGTCCAGTGGAATTGCCGTGGACAGGGATAACCTGATCCGTTTTATGGTGCGTTCAGGTCTTGACCGTAAGGTTCAGCCTGGCGAGTACAGTCTTCATAGAGGCCCTAGCTGGCGGATCGTCAGCCAGATGGCGGAAACTCCACCGGAGAGGTTCGTCGTTACCATAATACCCGGAACTATGCTGGAGGACTTTTTCCCTAAAAGCCCGGACATCTCGGTGGACGGGCTATCCGCTTTGTCGAAAGACGAACTTTTCCCAGACGATATGGTCAAACTATTGCCGAAAGAAACCGCCTTCAGGGCAGCGTATCTGTTGCCTGAGACGTATCACCTTCCAGATAGAGATCCTCGATCTTTGATCGTTCAATCCTCAAGGGAGTGGTGGCTTAAACTGGGCAAATCCGTCGATGTCTCATGTGATCTCCTCGAAAAGGCCACCGTAGCGTCTTTGGTCGAGATGGAGTCCCTGAGGGACGACGAAAGGGCAAGGATAGCCGGAGTGATCTTCAACAGACTGAGGAAAGGCATGCCACTCCAGATAGACGCCACCGTGGTCTATTCCTGGAAAAAAAGGGGAAAGGACCTGAGAAGGGTTACCTATGAGGACCTTAAGGTCGATAGCAAGTATAATACCTACAGGATCAAGGGGCTTCCCCCCGGTCCGATATGCATTCCCTCTTTGGCTTCATGGAGGGCTGCTTTGGCCCCAGAGGATCACAGATACCTCTATTATGTGGCGGATGGGACCGGAGGTCACGTGTTTTCCGTCAGTTATGAGGAGCATCGAAAGGCGATAAGGTCTATTAGAGGAAAGTAGTGCCTATCTCCAAGGAGGATTACCATAAAATGGTCGATATTCTAAAAAAGCGCTGTCCTGGCTGTGGAGCCCATTTCCAGGAAGAAAATCCCGAGGAAGCGGGGTATCTCCCTCCCGGTAAAACTCCAGATGGGAAGGTCCTCTGCCGTAGATGCTTCCAGATGAGGCATTATGGGGTGATGAAAAAGGCGTCCATAAAGGACAGGGCTATAAAGAGCGACATATTAAGTCAAATCAAAAGGTGTTCAGCTGTACTTATGGTGGTGGATATCGCCCAGTTTGAGATATCGTCCGAGGCCCTTAACTGGGCGGTCGACATGGACAAGCCAGTCTTCGTTGTCGTGAACAAATGCGACGTGCTAAAACGATGGATGACTACCTCCCAGATATCTAAGTGGGTCTCAGAGCGTCTTCACCTGGACCATAACAGGATTATCTCCCTTTCCGCCAACGACAGGAGGGCGGTCGCTAACCTGAGACACAGGATAGAGGATACCTTCTCACCGGGAGAGACAGTCCTGCTGATAGGGACGACTAACGTGGGTAAAAGCACCCTTCTCTCTGGCCTCAGTTGCAGCGACGTTCCCACCATATCGACTTTACCCGGGACCACACTGGGAATAATAGAGGGAACCAGCAAAAACGGGAATATCACCTATATAGACGCCCCTGGTCTCAAGGAGTCGAATCCATGGCTTTCCAGGATGTGCCCTAAGTGCCTTACGGCCCTGATACCCCACAGGTCCTTTAGTAGCTGTTCCGCCACGATAAAGCCAGGGCAGGTGATAGCACTGGGCGGTCTTGGATGGCTCAGAGTGGACGACTGCGGCGATAGAGGCTGGATAAAGGTGGAAACCTTTGTCCCTGAGAAGGTTACAGTACACACCACCAACGTAGAAAAGTTCAAGGCTCTCTGCGAACCGTTTAGGGGAGATCTGATGTCGCCACCTTGCGAAAGCTGCTGGAGCTCCCTTCAGGGGCCCAATTATGTGGAACATCCTGTTACTTTGCACGTGAATCAGGATTTGGTGATACCGGGATGTGGTTGGGTTACCGTGAGGAGTGGCAACTTCCTTGGATCCATCAGCCTGCCACAGGGAGTTGATCCGGTCGTCCGCCCCTGCTTGGTTCCTTCGGAGGCGATCAGAAAGACCGGAAGATCCCGATGATGAAGTTTTTGGACTCGTTAAAGGAAAGGTGGAGCTCTGAGGTAAAGCTCAGCAGAGCTGAACTTGGCGACATTTACATACAGAGTTCCTCTGGCCATCACATGGTTTTTGACGACGGCAAGATAGAGGAGACCGGGTCCTCTACGGCATCGGGGGTCGGTGCTAGGTTGATGGTGGACGGAAAAACCCTTTACTCCAGCAGAAATGGGACCGATGGCTCCGCTATCGCCGGTGTCATGGAGGATCTATCAAACCTGGGAGGATGGGCCTTTGGAGACACGCCCGATGGTGGGGATATCATACTCCCTCCCAATATACCGGTTCCGTCCCTTGGAGACAGGCTAAAGGCCATAGATAGTGGACTTCGCAAGAAAAGTTCCCGTGTATCTCAGGTCGAGATGGCAGTTTCAACGTCCGAAAAGACCATAATGATCCTTAAGGACGATGGCAGGCTTTTCAGGGATATCAGAAGATACTCTATGTACAACGTAAACGTGGTGGTGCAGCATAGAGGAGAGACCCAAACTGGCCTGAAGGTGTCTGCCTGTAGGGGATCGATGGAGGAGCTTCTCGCGTCGGTGGATCTGGAGGCCTTGGCCGAGCAGGCTCTCGGCACGGCTGAGCTGATGCTGGCGGCTATGGAGTGTCCCGCTGCGACTATGCCTGTCATAATCGCTGGAGAGGCCGGCGGTACGATGATACACGAGGCCTGTGGACACGGCATGGAAGCGGACATAGTCGACAGGGAATTCTCCGTCTACAGGGACATGATAGGCAAGATGGTGGCCTCTCCATCTGTAACCATAGTGGACGACGGCTCTCTGTCTGGTCTCTACGGGAGCTACGATATAGACGACGAGGGAACTCCATCGAAAAGGACCGTGCTGGTCGAAAAAGGGGTGCTTAAGGGATATCTGACGGACAGGGAGATGGCCTTAAGGCTTGGTCTTCCTCTCACAGGAAACGGAAGAAGATCCTCTTATAGGGTTCCTCCCCAGCCTCGTATGTCTAATACCTTCGTGGAGCCTGGTGAGGGATCCTTGGAGGACTTTATATCCTCGGTTGGACATGGTCTTTTAGTCCGCCAGATGGGTGGCGGAGAGGTAAACCCAACTTCGGGAGACTTCGTGTTTCACGTCACAGAGGGATATCTCATAAAGGGCACCTCTATTCTTCCTGTCAGGGGGGCGGTCCTCACCGGCAACGGTCCAGATGTCCTCAAAAGGATAAAAGGGGTAGGTACCAGCATAAAATTCGTCCCCGGACTTTGCGGTAAAGGTGGTCAGAGCGTGCCGGTTACGGACGGACAGCCGGCGCTTTTGGTGGATGGTATAACGGTAGGAGGGAGTTCGACGGAGATATGACCGAAAAAAACGACGTTGATCTTGTTATTAGACGCAGGAAACGACGGTTGCCTGACAGGGACCGTCGATCGACAAAGGTCCTTATCATGAGGCTTTCCTTCCTTTTAGCCTGTCTGTTCTTACTCTACACTATCGGGGCAATATACAGCCCCTGGACCGGCGTGTGGGGGAAGCGTCTGGCCCTGTCACTGCTTAACCTATCCGGTGGGGCTGTGGTTATCCCTCTGTTCCTTTCTTCCTATATCCTTTTTTCCCTTGGCACCGGGAGATTCATCAGAGATATAAAAGGCCAACTGGGGGGGACTGTGGCGCTTTATTTTTCCTCTTTGGTCTTGACCGGCTTTATGGGAATGTCCACCGACGTGGCCCTTCCCTTCACCCCCGGGGCCTTGGGCTTTGCCCTGACGGAGATGTTGCTTGGGGTCATAGGAAAATTAGGGACCATGTTGGTCGCTATTCTTGTTTTGTTCATGTCCGCGGTGTTGTACGGGGTAGTGCCTTTTTCAGGGTGGGATCTCGGACGTCTTTCTGAAACTCTATCCATCGTCCTGTCCAGAATATCTATGAGAATGCGCAGGATAAGGCTAAGGAAGCCGATGTCCAAGGAGCTGGACCTTGACCAGGAGCAGGAGTGTTCTCAGGATATACCTAGCGAGGAGGATAGTCCGTCCCAGGGATCGGAGGCAGAGGTCGTCATAGAACAGCCTAGCGTCGTCAGATTGATCAGGCCGGTACAGGTCAGACCCACGCCAGCAGTTGTGGAGGAAGAAGAAAATGAAAATGATGACGATGATCCCATCCAATTTGAGGCAGATCTGGAGCCCACTGCGGAGAGTGCCGATAAGGTGGCTCCTATTGTCGTGGATATACTGGGACCGAAGGACACAGGGGACTCCCTTAGCGATCCCATGGTGCTGAGACAAAGGGGATTGGACATAGTCACAGCTTTGTCCAATTTCGGTGTTGAGGCAGAGCTGGCGGATGCACTTGAGGGACCTTCGGTGGTGCAGTACCAGATACAGTTAGCCCCAGGTGTCAAGGTAAGCAAGGTTGCTGGCTTGAGCAAGGACCTGGCTGTGGCCATGGCGGTTCACTCTCTTAGGGTAGAGGCCCCTATACCTGGCACATCCTACGTTGGCATAGAGATACCGAATAAGAAGAGAAGGCCGGTTACGCTGCGGTCTGTGATGGAGTCCGATCAGTTCAGAGAGTGCGATTTTTCTCTGCCTCTTCCGATGGGGCTTAAAATAGATGGCTCACCTCTGGTGGTAGGATTGGAGGACCTTCCCCACCTTTTGGTCGCTGGTACCACAGGCTCGGGCAAAAGCGTCTTCGTGACAAGCTGTATAACAGCTATGTGTGTAACCAGGACCCCGAAGGAACTTCGACTGATATTGATAGACCCAAAAAGAGTCGAGATGGCCATATACGAGAAGCTGCCTCATGTGCTGGCAAAACCGGTGGTCGATCCCCATAAGGCGGTACAGGCTCTGGGATGGGCGGTCAAGGAGATGGAACGACGGTACGAGGTCTTCGCCCGCTCGAAGGTCCGAAATTTGGAGAGCTACAACAACAGGGTGGGGTTAGAGGAGAGACTGCCACATATAGTCGTGGTAGTTGACGAGCTGGCCGACCTGATGTTCACCGCCTCCAAGGACGTCGAGGACTATATATGTCGCTTGGCCCAGATGGCCCGAGCCACTGGGATTCACCTCATGTTGGCGACTCAAAGACCATCGGTCAACGTCATAACAGGGCTTATAAAGGCCAATATACCGGCCAGAGCTGCCTTTACTCTTCCCTCTCAGACCGATTCTAGGACTATAATAGATGTGTCTGGCGCCCAGCAGCTCTTGGGCAAGGGAGATATGCTGTTCACCAGCACCAGACACCCTAAGCCGGTAAGATTACAGGCTCCCTTTATCGAGGAAAACGATTCATTTAACGTCATCGACTCCCTGAGGGAGGCTTATGGGGATCCTGTATACGTCGATCTTGAGGACTCCAAGACCGGTAGCTGCGGTGTAAGCGGGGACTTTTTCGACGAGGATCGTCTTGAGGAGGCGATAGGGCTGGTCATGAACAGTGGCATAGCCTCCGCAAGTAGGCTTCAAAGACAGATGAGAGTGGGATTCACAAGGGCTGCCAGGATGATAGACACCATGGAACAGATGGGCATCATCGGTCCTCAGGAAGGATCGAAGCCAAGGGAGATATACGTGGATGAGGAAGGAGCAGAGGAGATCATTGGAAAGTTTCGCCAAGAGCTCTCGTGAGCTCAGATGAGCGGTGGCACGAGGATAAAGTCCCTGATATGGAACGATATATCCATCTCTATAGCTCGTGCTGACCTTCCCCTCGACGACCTTCTTCTTGTTTCCGGCGGTAGATCGCCGAATCCTGAATGGTTGAGGTCGTTCTCCGAGGGTAGGGACGTCTGGTCTATAGATTCAGGCGCTGACCACTGCCGTAAGGCCTCCATAGTTCCGTCTATGGCCATAGGCGACTTCGACAGCATATCTATGGAATCCATGAACTGGCTGAAATTCAATCGAGTTGTCATGAAGACATACAGCTCGGAGAAGGACCTCACAGACCTCCAGCTTTCGCTTGAACTCTGTAGTCAGGATATAAACTCTAAATCTGTTATATTGACCGGATGCTGGGGGGGCAGGTTCGACCACGTATGGAGTACGGTTAACTCCGTGGTTAAGGCCGATATATATGGAGAAAAGGTCAGGTTTTTGGGGGACAGAGATGAGTTCATGGTCCTTATAGGCGAAGGGGAGGAGCTTAGGATAAGCTCTAACGGAGCCTTTCCATTGCCTGAGGTTATATCTCTCATGTCATTTACCGACGTTTGCAAAGGAGTTTTCATAGAGGGAGTGAGGTGGCCCTTGAGCGATGTGACACTCGAGAGGCTATATCCCTACAGCGTGAGCAACCGCCCTCTTGGATCGGAGGTTCGGGTTCAGGTAGGGTCGGGATGTTTGGGCGTTTACCTTCTTATGACCTCCTAAAGTTCACCCTAAAAGGGAAGCGGGCCCTTAGAGGGCCCGCTTAACCTTGTTGGAACGAAGGCAACGGGAACAGATCCGAAGCTTTCTGGTCTCGCCGACGCCGAGATCAACCCTCACCGAGTGAAGGTTAGGAAGCCAGCGTCTGCGGGTCTTCCTATGGGAGTGACTTACGGCGTTGCCAGTAGCTGGACCTCGTCCGCAACAGTCGCACACCTTAGACATATTGTTCGGCCTCCTTGCGTGGATTCAGTTGAACCAGGGCATTGTATCACATAAAGCCCTGAGGGAGCAAATTAATATTATCTCTTTTATGGGGGAGAATACGGATGAACTTCTCTGAAAAAATGTCAGAGCTAGAGGGTATCGTTAAAAAATTAGAAGGCGATGTACTGCCTCTCGAGGACTCTATCTCTCTCTTCGAGGATGGCAGAGAGATCGTGGAACAATGCAGGTCTTATCTTGACTCAGCCGAACGGAAGATAACGCTTTTGACCGAAAACGGAGAGATCTTTTTTGACGCAGAAAAAGGGGAGTAATCTCGCGATGAGTACAGCTGATGCATCTAAACTCTTAAAGGAAAAGGGCGCGTTTTTCGAGTCCAGAATGGCAGCATGGATCGGCAACCCGCCCAAAAACACCCCCAAAGGAATGTGGGAGTCCATGGTTTACTCCCTTCAGGTAGGGGGTAAAAGATTAAGGCCCGTTCTGTGTATGTCCTCTGCGGAGCTTTTTGGGCTCCAGGCTGATGAGGTTATGCCTATGGCCTTGGCGTTGGAGATGGTCCATACAGCGTCTCTGATCCATGACGATCTCCCGGCAATGGACGACGATAACCTCAGAAGGGGAAAACCGACCAATCATGTTGTCTATGGAGAGGCTATGGCGATCCTTGCGGGAGATGCGCTGCTGTGCCATGCCTTCGAGTATCCTATGACCCAACTAAAGCTTCCCTACGATAAGGTGGTCAAAGCTATGGCTTGTTTTGCCAGATCCCTTGGCCCCTCAGGGATGTGTGGCGGTCAGGTTCTGGATATGGATGGGGTCGAATCTCCTGAGGCTATATCCAGGCTTAAGACCGGAGAGCTGATAAGGGCCTCTATAGTCACAGGTGCGATCCTAGCCGGAGCTACCGATGAGGAGCAGCGAAATTTGGACCTCTACGGTGAAGCACTAGGGATTGCGTTTCAGATAGCTGACGATATCCTCGACGTGATAGGCACGGAGGAGGAGCTTGGTAAATCCATAGGTAAAGATCAGGATCAGGGTAAAAACACCTTCGTGTCGGTCTACGGTCTGGAGGGATCCAGAAAATTGCTTGGAGAATTTACCGACCTAGCTGTATCCCACCTGTCCAGCTTTGGCGATAAGGCCAACTTTTTGGTCTCCATTGCCAGATATCTGGAGCAGAGGACAAAATAGGAGGTATAGAATGTCTATTCTCGACAACCTTGAGGGCCCTGAACAGCTGAAGGGCCTGGACCCAAACGATCTATCCGTACTTTGTCAGGACCTAAGAACGATGATCTCCGAGGTGATCTTCAGAAACGGAGGACATCTGGCATCTTCGCTGGGAACGGTAGAGCTAACCGTCTCCTTGCTGAGAAACTTCGACCCTTTGAAGGACAGGATTGTCTTCGACGTAGGACACCAGACATACTCCTATAAGATACTGACCGGGCGTAGGGACCTGTTTCATACCATAAGGCAGTTTGGCGGACTCAGCGGGTTCCCAAAGAGGAACGAGAGCCCATGCGATCACTTCGACGTGGGGCACAGCAGCACATCTCTGTCGGCCGCTTTGGGATACGCTAAGGCCAGGGATATACTGGGACAGGATCACAACGTCGTAGGGATAATAGGAGATGGGGCGATAATAAACGGAATGGCCTTTGAGGCCCTGAACCATCTGAAGGAGACCGACACTAAGGTCATCTATATATTGAACGACAACGCTATGTCTATAAGCCCGAGGGTTGGTGGAGCCGCAACCCACTTTGCCCATTTGAGCGCTAACCCTTACTATCAAAAACTGAAAAAAGCTATAAAAGACTGCTGCAAGGGACTGCCTAAGGGTGAGACCATAGAGAACCTATTGGGAAACGCGAAGGATCAGATAAAAAGCCTGGTTAAACCGGATAACATCTTTGACTCTCTAGACATAGATTACTGGGGCCCGTTTGACGGTCACTCCATAGAGGAAATGGACCTAATCTTCGGTCTAGCCAAGAGGTTTGATCGCTCGGTGGTCATACACCTGATAACCCAGAAGGGAAGAGGGGTCGAGGCGGCGGAGAACGAACCCTGTAAGTATCACGGTGTAGGGGTAGCTTTCTCCAAGGAGGCGACTAAGTCCCCTAAATCCATATCATGGAGCCAGGCCTTTGCCCGTGAGTTAGAGAATAGGGCTGAGCACGACCCCAGGGTAGTAGCACTGACCCCGGCTATGAAAGAGGGGTCCGCTCTCGGCGATTTCGCCTCCCGTTTTCCTGACAGATTTTTTGACGTAGGCATTGCAGAGGAGCATATGATGACTTTATCCGCCGGGATGGCAGCCGGTGGGCTTCGGCCTGTTGCCTTTATATACTCCACCTTTCTTCAGAGGGCCATGGATCAACTCAGCCACGACGTTTGCCTACAGTCCCTACCGGTCATAATAGCCATAGACAGGGCTGGGATGATAGGAGAGGACGGCGAGACACACCAAGGATTGGCCGACATGACCTGGTGTCGGTCGATTCCCAACCTGGTTTTCCAGGCCCCCAGAGACCTGGAGGATTTAAAAATCATGATAGATGAGGCTATGAAAAGGCCAGGCCCTACAGCTATAAGGTATCCGAGGGGATCGGTCGTGGAGTCACTGTATCGCGACAAAGCCAAGACCTCGCCAGGATTGAAATCAGAGGTGTTGTGTCAGCCTCAGGGGGATACCCTGTTTATCGGCTTGGGAAAAACCGTCGAGTTTCTAGATAAGGCTAGACAAGAGGCGATAAAGAGGGGGATCGTCGCGCCTGGCCTGGTCGATTTAAGGACCGTTGCACCACTAGACTGGGACACTTTAGACCCTCTTCTGATGGGAGGATATCGAGTCCTCGTGGCAGAGGACGGATATTTAGTAGGGGGAGTAGGAGAGGCTATCGCTGCTAGGGCCCACGAAATAGGGGCACCTTCCGTCGTTCAACAGATGGGGGTTGATCGTTTATTCCTTCCTCACGGCACGATCGAGGATCAATGGGAGCTGTGTGGCATGACTTTAGATAAGGCGGTGGCTTTTTGCGGTGAAAAGAGAGAGAGAAAGACTGGATAAACTGTTAGTGGATCTCGGACTAGTGGAGACAAGGAGCAAGGCTCAGGCCCTGATAATGGGTGGGGTTGTCTTCGTAGAGGGCTCCAAGGTCGATAAAGCTGGTACGTCCATAGATATAAACTCCAATATAGAGGTCAGATCCGACGACGAAGGTTGGGTAAGTAGAGGCGCCCACAAGCTCATAAAGGCCCTGGACAGTTTTCCTGTGGAGGTCGACGGTAAGATATGTATAGATGTCGGAGCCTCCACCGGTGGGTTCACAGACGTGTTGATCAAAAACGGAGCCTCCCTGGTTTACTCTGTCGATGTAGGATACGGTCAACTTCACTGGAAACTGAGACAGGATCCGAAGGTAGTCGTCATGGAAAGGACGAACGCCAGGTACATAGGTGATGTACTCTTCGATCCTAGGCCGGAGATGGCCGTAATGGACGCCTCGTTTATATCCGTAAAACTTCTTCTTCCAGCTGTGGAACAGGTGATACCGGATGGAGGAGTGGTTATCTCCCTGGTCAAACCTCAGTTTGAGGCTGGAAGGGACAGAATAGGCAAGGGGGGAGTGGTCAGAGCTCCAGAGGTCCATATTGATATACTTGACGAGGTCGCGACGTTCTTGAGAGAAAAAACGAGACTTGGACTTATCGACTGCACCTTCTCCCCTATAAAAGGCCCCAAGGGTAACATAGAGTTCCTATTCTATATGGTCAAGGGGCAGGACCACAGGTATATAGACCTTAAAAGCATCGTAGATGTGGCTCATCGGGGTGATACACCATGAAAGACCGCTCTCTAATCGGTTTAATAGTTAACACAAGAAAACCCAAGGCCATAGACTTAGCGTTGGATCTACTGCGATGGGGGCCGCAAAACGATATCTGTTTCAGGCTACCTCCGCTTGAATCTTCGGTCCTGGGAATACCGGTAGACGGGGATAACTGGAAGGATCGGGTCTCGATCGCCCTTGTCATAGGTGGAGATGGCACCTTTTTGAGGGCAGCCCGCTATGTCTTAGACGATAAAATTGCTCTCTTTGGTGTGAACGTGGGACACCTTGGTTTTTTGGCGGCAGGGGATCCAGATGGTGTGAAAGAGGACGTCCTTCAGATAGCGAACGGCAACTACAAAGTCCAGCGTAGGCAGACTTTGATGGGAGAGATTCATCGCTCAGGGCAGGTCGAGCATCGACTTTACGCCCTCAACGATCTCGTTCTGACTAAAGGTCCTCTCGCAAGAGTGATGGAGGTAGACATACATATATGTAATAAGCTGACGGGGACTCTGAGGGCGGACGGTATAATATCGTCCACCCCTACTGGTTCAACGGCCTATTCTCTATCTGCGGGTGGCCCCATCGTTCCTCCCCACGTTCCCTGTATGATACTGGCCCCGATCTGCGCTCATACCCTCTACGCCAGACCGATGGTCCTTGGCCCAGAGGATGTCCTAACCCTGGTCCCTAGAGGGGAGAGCCGTGACCTGACGTTAACTCAGGATGGTCAGCTTGGATATGAGATTCTTCCCGGCGATAGAATAGAGATAACCTTGTCCTCAGACAAAGGAGTGGACGTGCTCTGGCTGCCGGACAGGGATTATTACGACCTATTGAGCAAAAAACTTATGTGGGGAAAAACCTTTTATTCCGGCGAGGATAAGGAGTGAACCATTTGATAGAGGAGCTCCATATAAAGGGAATTGGCGGAATAGACGAGGCTGAGCTCCGTTTTTCCCCTGGTTTAACTGCCATAACAGGTGAAAGCGGGGCCGGAAAGAGCAGCGTGGTAAGAGCCCTAGAGTTGATATCGGGCAAAAGGGCCTCCTCCTCCATGATAAAAGCGGATAAAGAAGCCGCCTCAGTGGAGGCCATCTTTTCCAGCGATGACCGATCGCCCGACGATTCTGGTCTCTTTGAGGAAGGCAGGCTGTTTGTCGAGAGAGAGGTAAACAGGAACGGAAGAGGAAGAGTTACCTTACAGGCTCGTCAGGTTCCCCTCTCTTCCTTGACCGAGCTCTCTAGGTCCCTGATAACGATCCAAAGCCAATTTGCTCAGATAGAGCTGCTTAATCCGGACAACCAGCTTAACATGGTCGATTGCTGTGGCGGAAGCGAGCTAGAACTTCTTAAGAAAGATCTTAAACAAGAGGTAAAATCCACCATAGAGCAGGAAAAAAAGCTTCTCGACCTAAAAAAACGCCAGAGAGACATCACCGATAAGTTTCAAAAGGCGGAGGAAATAGTCCATCGCTGGCGCAAGATGGAGATCACCGGTGAAAGTGAGCTCCAGTGGGAAGATGACCATAAAAAACTCTCCTCCGAGTTGGACAGAATGAACGAGCTCAGGAAGATAAGGTTCAGGCTGAAAAACGACGAGCCTGGGACCTTGAAAGAAGAGCTAGACGATGTGATGGAGCAGGTGATAAGGGCTCTCCCTCTGTCAAAAAGGGAGGAAGTCACGTCCTACGTGGACTCTCTTATGGAATCTTACAGCTCCATACTGGGCGTTCTAGACGAGGAGGGGGACGAGGAAAAAAGGACTGCCCTGGAGGAGAGCGTCGAGGAACTGGAATCCCGGATGGGTGCATTGAGAAAACTAAAGAGAACCGCTGCCGTCGCTACAGCAGGCGAACTTATAGCCTACTGTGAGGAAGCCGAGGGCGAGCTTGACTGGCTAAAAAAGAGCAACGATCTTAAAACCGAGATCGAACACATGGTGGACACCCACAGGAAAAGCGCGTCCAGAATGGCCCTTGAGCTTCGCAGAAGGAGAAAGGACGCCGCCTCTTGGCTGGAATCAAGGGTAAACGACGGTCTATCCCAAATGGCCATGGGGGATAGCCTTTTCTCCGTGGGCTTGATAGAGGAGAATCGCCTTCGCACAAACGGAGCTGAATCGGTCGAATTCCGGCTCTCATGGGGGAAAGGAGATCCAGGACCGGTATCAAAAATGGCCTCAGGTGGTGAATTGAGCAGGATTCTCCTGGCAATAAGGTTATCTCTCCCTGACGATCAATTTCCGTCCACAGTGGTTTTCGACGAGGTTGAGGCTGGCCTCGGGGGGAAGGCCGCGGTTCTCGCTGGTTTGAAGCTAAAAGAGCTATCGCAGCGATGTCAGGTCATACTGATAACCCACGAGGCGACCATCGCTGCCTTGGCGGATTCCCACTTTGTGGTAAAACGCAGTGGTAACGAGAGCTCTATACAGCAGCTGGACCATGATGGGAGAATCTGCGAGGTAGCCAGGATGCTGTCGGGAGATTTGAACCTGGAGGAGGCAAAATCCCATGCGGCAAAACTATTGCTTCAATAAACCAATAGCTTATCCCTGAGGCGGGAAAATCTCTGTGGGATAGACGCTTTTATCGAATATAATCCTCGATCGCTATTGACTTATAGGTAACAAAACTATAAAATGCAAAGGCTGTCGACATACCGCATGAGACGGGTTTTTCAAAGCCAAGCTACCTGATCTCGGCGAGAGGAGGAAAAATAATGTACGCAATAATCGAAACCGGTGGTAAGCAGTACCGAGTGCAGCCAGGAGACGAGCTTAAGATCGAGAAGCTCGCGATCGAGGAAAACGAGACCGTGACCTTTGACAGGGTTCTTATGGTAGGTTCTGAGAACGGTGTTAAAGTCGGGACTCCCTTGGTTGAGGGCGCTTCCGTGTCCGCTAAGGTGGTATGCAACGGAAAGGGCAAGAAGATAATCGTCTTCAAGTACAAGAACAAGACGAACTATCGCAGATTTAGGGGGCATAGACAGCCCTTCTCTCTCGTTCAGATAGAGACCATAAACGGCTGATGACCGAGGTGGTGGTTTGCCGGAAGCAGGATGGATCGATAGTCTCCGTCAAAGTTGAGGGACATTCGGGATACGCTTCATTCGGTCAGGACATAGTTTGTTCGTCCGTTACCACCTTGGTTCAGGTGTTGCATGTGGGCCTTGTCGACGTTCTCGGCATGGAGGTTCTGTCCACCTTGGACGAGAAAAAGGCCCTTATTTTCATGAGATGGGAAGAGGTCACCGCTGAATCACAGGCCATATCCTCAGCGGTCTGCGAGAGCTTCAGGGCTCTATCTAAGACCTATCCAAAAAACGTAAAACTGGTGGAGGTGCAGGTAAATGCTTTTTAAATCGTTTGATCTCCAGTTCTTTGCCCACAAGAAGGGGCAGGGAAGTAGCTCCAACGGAAGAGATTCCCGCGGTCAGAGGCTCGGTCTTAAGCTCAGCGACGGTCAGATCGCCAAGGCCGGCAGCATAATCGTTCGTCAGAGGGGTACGTCCTACCACGCTGGCCTTAACGTGGGACTTGGTAAGGATTACACCCTTTTTGCCCTTAAGCACGGTATCGTTCGCTTCAAGAGCAAGGGAACCAGGAAATACGTCTTTATCGAAGAAGTCCCCGCGGCTGTCTAGCACCGTCTAAGACGGCCATCTGTGGCGGTATCCGTTGATTGGGGTTCTTTGTTCGATCCAGCGTCAAGCGGGCCGAGGTTTTTCCTGGGCTCGCTTTTTTGTTCCTCTTTTTGGAGGCTTTTAAATGAAGTTTGTGGATAAGGTTTCTATTCAAGTCTCCGCCGGCAACGGGGGAAACGGTTGTATGAGTTTTCGCCGTGAGAAGTTCGTCCCTAAGGGTGGCCCTGACGGTGGAAACGGAGGCAAGGGAGGAAGCATATTCCTCGAGGCTACTACAGCCCTTCACACCCTTGCTGACTTTGAGTACTCAAAACATATATCCGCCGATAACGGCGGTCATGGCCTAGGATCCAAATGTTTTGGCTCTAAAGCCGAGGACATAACCATAAAGGTCCCGTGCGGAACGATCGTATTCGACAAGGAGACAGGTGAACCTTTGGCGGACCTGGTTGAGCCGGGTGATCGTTGTCTTGTCGCAAGAGGCGGCAGGGGCGGGAAGGGCAACGCCCACTTCGCCAGTTCCAGACGAAGGGCCCCTCGTTTTTCCGAAAAGGGGGAGCAAGGGGAACAGAGGATAATCTCGATGGAACTGAAGCTTATAGCTGACGTCGCTTTGGTGGGAGTTCCAAACGCGGGAAAATCCAGTATTTTGGCGGCTATATCCAATGCTACACCTAAAATAGCCGACTATCCCTTCACAACCCTATCGCCTAACCTGGGAGTCATGAGGTTGGACCAGGAGAGAATCGTCGTCGCGGACGTACCAGGTCTTATTGAGGGAGCCCACGAGAACAGGGGATTAGGACACTATTTTCTAAGACATATAGAGAGGACCAGGGTAATAGTCCATGTGTTGGACCTCAGCGTTGGCTCTATCGACTCCGTCTTGGGACAGTGGAGGACCGTACTGGACGAGTTTAGGGCTTATAACGCAGACCTTCTTGAGCGTCCCTATATGGTCGTAGGAAACAAGATAGATCTTGATCCCCCAAAGTCCCTAGTAGATGCCTTCGAGGAACACTTTAGGTCAGAGGGCATACCATACATTATAACCAGCGCCGTATCCGGTGAGGGAATAGAGACCTTCATGAGCTTCCTGGTCAAGGTGTGTAGGGAACATCCAAGACCAGTAGGAGTAACCAGACTCTACGCCACGATATCCTCCGAGGACGAGATTCAGCCTCAAGGAAGGAAGAGCAGAAAGGAAAAGGCCCAGATCATCAAGCTTCACGAGGCTGGCTGTTTCAGGGTTATTCACTCAAGATTGGAGGAAGCTGTGTCACGGTACGACTTCAATCAAGAGGAAGCCGTGGTCAGATTCATGCGGATCATGAGGGAATACAGAGTAGAGGAGTTACTGGAGGCCAGTGGAGCGGAAGAGGGCGATACTGTGTATATAGGCGATGTCGTATTCGAATTCCAGCCGGAAAAGGCTTACTGAGGACAAAGCCCAAATTGTTGCCCGAAAGATAGGGGTAATGGGCGGGACCTTCGATCCTATTCACCACGGACACCTTGTCGCGGCGGAGGAGGCTTTGTTTGCCTTAGGTTTGGAGAGAGTTATCTTTATACCCACAGGAGACTCTTTTCATAAAACTCAACATCGAGTATCCTCCCCCGAGGACAGGTACATGATGACCAGCCTTGCCACATTGGAAAACGACAACTTCCGGGTCTCCAGGATAGAGATAGATAGGCACGAACCTAGCTATACCGTGGATACCCTGAGGGAAATGCGTCACTGGTTTCCCGTAGGGGAGGTGGCATTTTACTTTATCACCGGAATTGACGCTGTGTCTACAATGATGAGTTGGCATGAACACGATAGTCTGCCCGAGCTTTGCTCCATAGTCGCTGTAAGCAGACCTGGTTACGGAAAAGAGGGATTTGAGTTTATCAGGTCTTTCCCCGATTCCTTTAGAAAGGCGGTTGTTCCTCTCAGCATTCCCTCTCTCTCCATCTCAAGCACAGAGATCAGAAAAAGGGTGAAAGAGGGAAAGAATATCAGATATTTAGTGCCACCGTTGGTGGAGCAATACATAAGAAAAAAAGGACTATATCGGGAAGCTCGAACTTAAAAAACATCAAAGAGGTGAGCCCGATGGTAAAAAAGACAAAAATCATTTTCCTCTTGCTGGTCGCAATGGTATCAATGGCCGCTGGAGGTGCTTGGAGAATTCGTTCTCTGGTAACTCCAGACGCAGGAGATATAAAGCAAACTGTCCAATTTGATGAAAAGACCGGTAACGTGAACCTGCTCGTTATCGGGCTTGACGATGTAGAAGGGGTTAATCGATCCGATACTCTGGCGTTCGTGACCATAGACATAGACAACAAGACCATCAAGGCCATGTCCATACCGAGGGACACCAGGACGACTATAAGGGGAAAGGGAACGCAGAAGATAAATCACGCCTTTGCCTACGGTGGAGTCGATCTGGTCAAGGAGACAGTGGTAAATCTCTTGGGTATGCCAATACACTATTACATGGTTATAAACTACAATAACTTTCCTGAGATAGTTGATGTCCTTGGCGGAGTGGATATAGACGTCCCCAAAAACCTAAAGTACCAGGATAAAGCTGGAGGACTCTACATCGATATAAAGAAAGGCTGGCGTCATCTCGACGGAAAAACCGCTTTGGAGTTCGTTCGTTTTCGACACGACGCCCTAGGTGACATCGGAAGAATACAGAGGCAACAGCAATTCCTTAAGGCATTGCTCAAAAGGATCTATGACCCCTCGAACATGAGTAGACTGACTGATATAACGAAAGAACTTCTATCGGTCATAAAGAGCGATATCCCTATAACTCAGGGGATACAGTTAGCGTCCTATTTGAAGGATATATCGCCCCAAAACGTGTTCTTCCTGACGATGCCTGGAAAACCGGCGATGATAGGAGGAGGGAGCTATTGGTCTCCTGATTTAGCGGCAACCTCGACCTTGCTGACCTCTCCTCTTAGTTACGATTCCGAGATGGGAGTTTCCGGCGATCTGCCAACCGATCAGAAAAGAGAAGAGCTGGAGTCCCTCTCCAATCTGATCGTAAAGCCTATAGCTATCCTCAACGGAGCGGGTACGTCTGGACTAGGGCGACTAGCTTCCTCTAAGATGGAGAGGCTGGGAATTGAGGTCGCCTACACGGGGAACGCTAAACACTTCGATTATCATTACAGCACTATCGGTTATAGCCCCGGAGAGGGTAACAGGGAAATCGCGCTGGCCCTTGCTGAAATGTGCCGAATATCGGAAAACCTCGTAAAAGAGGATAGGTCCACCACCTACGCCGCGGTACTGATCCTAGGCAAGGACAAGGATAAAGTTATAGAGGCACTTGATAGATAGGGAGGGTATGAGAGCATGGAATACAGCAAGACAGCTGAGGCTATCGCTGAAGCGATAGCCTCTAAGAGAGGCCAAGACGTGGTGCTTGTCGACGTTAGGGAAGCATCCAGTGTCGCTTCGGAGTTTGTAGTCGTCACGGCGAACTCCGACGTACACATGGGAACTCTTTGTAACGAGGCAGAGGACGCTCTGGATAAGCTTGGGGTATCCTATACCAGAGAAGGACAGAACAGCTCTATGTGGAGGCTTATAGATGCTGGTGACGTTCTGGTCCACGTTTTTAGCTCTAAAGGAAGAGAGTTCTACAACCTTGATAGGATATGGGGAGATAGGCCGGCTAAGAGGCTTGAGAATATAGATTGATATTTAAAAGCGGAGGCTTGTTTGCTCTCCGCTTTTATTTTTTTCTACATGTCCTATAATGTATCTTATGTTGCTTTATGGGCGTTCGACGATCAAAAACAGGCTGGATTGGTCTATCTCAATCAATTTATAAGGATATCCCGTTTTATTCGCCATATCGATAAGGTCGTTTTCGCTGTAGGTGGTTGCCCTGAATCCGTCGACGCAGACTATGTTCCCGTCCTTTGTCAATTCCTCGTCCAATTGTCCTAGGAGCCCTTTATTTGCCTGTTCTCTGAACCAAGCAACTCTGTCGTCCCAAAACTTAGAGCTATAGGTGCTAAAGTAGGCCTTACCTCCCAAAAGCAACTTTTGCAGGCACTGCTCCATTAGAACAAAAGGAGATCCTGAAGATATGGCGGAAAGTCCGTTTTGCAAGCACAATACGGCATCAAAGTTGCTGGGCAGGTCCATATTCATGGCGTCCATCTGTATCACACGGCAGTTGGCATTATCGGACAGATAGCTTTTAGCCAGCTCTACTGATTCAGCGGATAGATCGATACCGGTTATAGTCTCCACGCAAGGAGCTAATTCCTTCATTATCCTTCCGTATCCGCAGCCCAGCTCCAGTACGTTTTTTTTGCCCTTTATGCTATCCCTTACGAAGTCTATCTCGCTTTTTAGATACTGAGAGACCCTAGGCAGATCGGTGTCGTATACTTGAACCAATGAATTAGCTCCAAGTTTTTCGCTGTAATAATTGCCCATGTCGTTACCTCCTAAAATATTATAGGTTTAGGGATAGATATACATTGTCCATTTCGTCCTGGGTTATGCCTATATACCTTAAGGTTACACCTGGGGATGAATGATTGAGCAACTTCTGTATCATCGATATGTCGTATCCACCCTGATAGGCGTGATAAGCGAAGGTCTTTCTAAGGGTATGAGTCCCTATCCTGTCGTCTATTCCTACGACCCTTGCGGCCTCATTCAATATCCTGTAGGCTTGAATTCTGGATATAGCTCCGTTTCCTTTTCTGGAGGGAAAGAGAGGAAGGGCTCTGTCCGCCTCGTCGCTACAGTCGCATCCCCTGGCCCTTATGTATTCCTTGAGGGCTTTCTTAGCGGTCTCGCCCAACGGGAAATCCTTGGTCTTACCTGTTTTGCTTTCCTTGATAGTTATCCTGTCCGACACGACGGCGGACCTCTTCCCCTTCAACGTGACGTCACCTATCGTAAGGGTAAGAAGGTCGGATATTCGAAGTCCAGAGTTTATCCCAAGGGTGAATAGGACGTAATCCCTGATGTTACCGGCTCTTAGGAGCTTTTTTATGCCGTCTATCTTTGATTTATCCCTTATGGGCTGAACGAACTCCATTGGATATCCCCCTTTTCACGGAAGATCGTAAGTAACATATCGATTTACAGGCGCATGTTATGTTGCTTTTGAGGTCAAAGTCATATTTCCTTACTTATCCACATATCGCCATGCAAACACGGTTTTTTTTCTTGTGCTTGAATGTAACACAATGTAATTGAGATACATTCATTTTTGAGTCCTATATCAGCGATTACAGGGCCTCTCAAAACGCCCTATAAGGCCCCATCTTTTTTAAAAAGGACCTCCAGTACCTTCCGTTCAGGGATGAAAAAAGAGCTGATTCCTCATCAGGGAACCAGCTCCATACGTGACGTAAAGTTTGGCGGAAGCGTGTGAGAATCGAACTCACCGGAGACGGCCAAAACCGCCCCCCTCGCGGGTTTGAAGCCCGGGGCGCCCACCAGGACACATTCGCTTCCACGCGAAACATGACGTATTGTACCTCATATGCTCCACTTTGAAAACCCTGAGGCTAACCTAAAATCCCCTGGAACTTCGGATAGAGCTGTAGGCCGACTGGATGTCCTGAAATTTATCGGATGCTAGCTTGACGAACTCGTCGTCAAGGCTCATCCCTACGAACCTATCAGGGTGGTACTTCGCTATAAGCTCCCGATATTTTTTCTTTATATCCTCGTTTGAGCTGGAACTGGAACACCCCAAAACCTCGTAGGGATCGGTGTTTCTGCCGGAGGAACCTCCGTAGCTTTGCTGACGATTGGAGCTTCCACCGCTATGGCTGGAACCGCCTTGTCTTGAATGTTGATACTGATATACGGCTATAAAGTTTTTAAGCAGCTTTCCCACCAAGAAGAAAAACATCAGAGGGATGGCCCCTCGAAGGAGCCGGAGGATAAGGGACATTCCTCACTCAATCCTCTCTAAAATCAGCATAGGCGGTTCGGCCCTGTCGTCACCTATCGTCCAGCTCTTATCAAGGTATGCCCTGGCCGAGTCCACGGAGGATGGATCGTCGGAGTATGCCCTCATAAGGGTGTCCCCCTTTTCGATACGATCCCCTATCTTTACCAGCACCTCCAGGGCCGCTCCTGGATCGATCGAGTCCTCTTTTTTGCTCCTGCCTCCACCAAGACGGCGGATCCCCTCTCCAATGGATCTAGTGTCCACGGAGGATACGAAACCGCCGGTCTCTGATATCACCTCGTACACCAATGGACTTGGCCTCAGATATTTGGAGGGGTTGTACGAGATGTCCTCTGGGCCTCCCTGCTTAACGACAAGCTCTATGAACTTTCTCAGAGCTCCCCCGTTTTCCAGAGAGGATTTTGCAAGAGATGCTCCCTCATCTGGGCTTGAGACCAGACCCCCTTGAAGGAGCATCTCTCCGGCGAGGGCCACGCAGAGCTCGGTAGTATCCTCTGGGCCTCTGTTTTGAAGTACCTCTATGGACTCAAACACCTCCATGGCGTTGCCTATCCACCTGCCTAAGGGCTCTTCCATGGACGTCAAGAGAGCCGAGCTGGGATATCCCATACTATTCGAGAGCCTTACCAGAGAAAGGGCCAGCTCTCTGGCGTCTTCGATGCGGCTCATAAAAGCGCCTGAACCGTATTTGACGTCGAAGACGAAGTTGTTGGCCCCCCCAGCTATCTTCTTGCTGACTATGCTGGAGCATATCAGTGGAAGGGACGGTACTGTGGCCGTGACGTCTCTAAGCTCGTAGAAAAACGCCTCAGCAGGGGCGAGGTCGGGCGAATGTCCAGCTACAGCGCAGCCGATCTCTTTTACCTGATGTTCGAATTCCGGCAGGGAGATATCGACCTTGAAGCCCGGAATGGACTCAAGCTTGTCCACAGTGCCCCCAGTGAAGCCAAGTCCTCTCCCGCTCAGCTTAGCCACGGACAGGCCACAGGAGGCTACAAGAGGGACCAGTATCAACGTGACCTTATCTCCAACTCCCCCTGTGCTATGTTTGTCTACAGCTCTGATCCCGGAGCCAAAGGACACCGATCTGCCGGACGTAGCCAGGGCCTTGGTAAAGGCGAGAAGCTCGTCCTCAGCCATGCCTCTCAGGTAAACCGCCATAAGCCAGGCTGCGACATGATAGTCCTTGACCCTTCCGTTCATGACGTCCTGTACGAACGTGTAAATATCCTCCGCCTGGTTATTAAGTCCGTCCCTTTTCTGCTCTATAAATCTAAGGATATCGAACATTGCCCTACTCCAGTCGTTCTATCACTCCGGCGACCAAGGTGGTTAGATCCTTCGCGGCCTTGGCCATCTCGTCCAGAACCTCCTGCTCGGAAAGGGGGTTTGCGGTCATACCGGCTGCGTAATTGGCCACACAGGATACCGCAAGCACCTTCATCCCGCCGTGATTTGCAACTATAACCTCAGGAACGGTGGACATCCCCACCACGTCTGCGCCCAATACCCTGGCCATGCGGATCTCCGCAGGGGTCTCGTAGGACGGACCGGTGAAGGCCACGTAAACCCCTCTTCTGGTGGTGAGGCTGTTAGCTCTGGCCACGTCCTCCGCCAGGTCCAGGAGGTCTCTGTCATAAGCGTAGGTCATGTCCGGGAACCTATCCCCGAGCTCTGATATGTTCGGCCCTATAAGGGGATTTTTTCCCATCAGATTTATATGGTCGTGCATCAGAACCATGTCCCCAGGCACGAGCCCGTAGCCTATGCCTCCGCTGGCATTGGACGCTATGAAGTTGGGGATCCCCCACCGTGCAAATACCCTGACAGGGAAGACAACCTGATCCATGGAGTATCCCTCGTATACGTGGAGCCTGCCCTGCATTGCCACCACCGATTTACCTCCGAACCGTCCAGCTACTATTCTCCCTGCGTGGCCTGGCGCTGTTGAAAGGGGCCAGTGAGGTATATCGCTGTAGGGAATGACCACCTTGTCCTCAATGCAGTCGGCAAGGCCTCCTAGTCCCGAGCCTAAAACCACCGCTACGTCTGGAATCCCACCTATTTTGCTTTTTATAAACCCTAAAGCCTCGTCTATCTTATTTATCATAATAAAGCCTCCTTTTATTTTTAGGCCCTGGGATGGCTACTGTCGTATACGTCCCTGAGCTCAAGGTCAAAGTGAAGGTATTTTTCGGTGGTATCTATAGAGCTGTGTCCTAGAAACTCCTGGAGGGTCCTGAGGTCCATACCTCTCCTGAGCAAATGGCTCGCCACAGTATGTCTTATAACGTGTGGATGAAGCCTGCTTGATGATATTCCAGCTAGTTTACCCCTGCTCCTTATGATCCTCCAGAGGGATTCTCTCCTGAGGGAGCCTCCTCTTATAGACAGAAAAACCCTATCAGTGGTAAGGGAGTCCTTTTGCGGTCGTCCGTCGGATAAATAGCGGTTAAGCCATCTTTTGGCGCTCCCCACCAAGGGAACGACCCTCTCCTTGCCTCCCTTTCCGACGATGAAAAGACTTCCTGGGTCCTGTTTTACGTCCTTCAATGAGAGCCCGCAAAGCTCCGACGCCCTTAGACCGCATCCGTAGAGCACCTCCATAATAGCTCTGTCTCTTATGGCCAGGTAGGAATTTTGATCTTCATCGCAGCTTTTAAACAGCCTGTCCATCTCACCCTCGGTCAGGATTTTTGGGAGTTTTTCCGCCCTGGATGGAAGTCCAGGCAGGAGGATATCGTCAGGAATATGGCCTTCGACCACAAGAAAACGAACCCAGGTCCTCACAGCAGCGCATTTTCTCTGTATCGTAGAATCCTCCATACCGTCCCGTCTCAGATTTATCACGTAACGATCGTACAGAGATACAGACGGATCGAACGGATCCTCCTCCTTATCGCTACAGAACCTTCCCCACTGGGAGACGTCCCTTTGATAGGCCATGACGGTGTTATCGCTGGCTCCCCTTTCCAGGGACAGATATTCCAGAAAGGAGGACAAAACATCCTCGAAAGATCCCATAATTGACCACCTTATTGTAAAAAAGTTGAGGGAGGCAGACGCCCCCCTCAATGATATGCTATTTTGCCCTTCATTGCCATATGGCAGATCGCAGCGACGGTCTTTCCGTCCTTTATCTCTCCACTGTCGATCATGGAGGGCAGTCGGTCCAGTGAGACCTTTTCGACCTGGATGAACTCATCGTCGTCGGCGGGAAGTCGAGAGGGCGAGAGGCCCTCGGCCCAGAAAAGGAAGATCTCCTCGTCCGAAAAGCCCGGAGATGTGTATATACTTCCGATATCCTCCAAGCTCTCGGCTTTAAGACCTATTTCCTCCTGGATCTCCCTGGCCGCGGTCTGAACAGGGATCTCACCAGGTTCCATAATCCCAGCGGGAATCTCAAGTATTGACTCTCCAACAGCGTGTCGGAACTGCCTGACCAGGTATATACAGCCATTTTCGACGGCCAATATCCCCACGGCAGGCGAGTGTCTGACCGCCTCTCTGGAGGTGATTCGTCCGCTGGGAAGTTCAACCTGATCCAGGTGAAGGTCAAGCACCCTGCCCTCGTATATAACCTCGGTGCTTAGGGTTTTCTCTTGCTGATCCATCTTCCCTAGCCCAGATGCTCCTTAGCTACGGCCATTCCTTTCTCAAAGGCTGCCAGGTTCAGGGGGAGAAACTGTGGCTTTTTCGCTCCAAGCTTTTCCTTTATGGTCTCTAGACAGTCGGACTCGGACACTATACCGGTGGCCTTTACGATGGCTCCCAGCATGACTATGTTGGCGACCTTCTCGCTTCCAAGCTCGTGGGCGATCATCTTAGCCGGGACCGGTATTGCAGTGATGTCCTTTCTTTGATCGTCATATTTTACTAGATCGCAATCGTAGAGAAGAAATCCACCGGACTTGACCCTTGGCTCGAACTTATCCAACGATGGCTGGTTCATAACCAACACAACGTTCGCCTGCCCTACGACGGGGGAGCCTATCTCCTCGCTGCTCACAACGCAAGAGCAATTAGCGGTTCCACCCCGCATCTCAGGGCCATAGGCCGGAATCCAGGTGACATGCCGTCCCTGGTGAATCCCAGAATAAGCGACTAACTGCCCCAACATCATAATTCCCTGCCCTCCAAAGCCGGCAGCCAGGAGATCCATATAGAACGAATTGGACATAACTCCGACCTCCCTACTTAAAATCCTTGAACACGCCCAGAGGGAAATAGGGCATCATCTTCTCTATCTGCCAGTCGAAGGCCTCGACGGGGTTCATCCCCCAGTTGGTCGGACATGTGGAGAGGACCTCTATGAAGCAAAATCCCCTACCCTCCTTCTGGTAGTTGAAAGCCTTCTGGAAGGCCTTCTTTGCCTGCATGATGTACTTTGGCTTTGCGACCGATACCCTCTCTATATAGGCTGGGGTCTCAAGGGTTGCCAGCATCTCGCATATCCTCATGGGATATCCGGCAAGCTCGGGATCACGTCCCTGTGGGCAGGTAGTTGCCCTCTGACCTATAAGGGTGGTCGGAGCCATCTGGCCCCCCGTCATGCCATATATGGCGTTGTTGATGAAAAAGGTGGTGAACTTCTCTCCCCTGTTAGCGGCGTGAACTATCTCAGCCATTCCTATGGAGGCAAGGTCTCCATCTCCCTGATAGGTGAACACGTATTTATCGGGCAAAACCCTCTTTATTCCGGTCGCGGTCGCAGGGGCCCTGCCGTGAGCTGCCTCAACGTAGTCTATGTCGATGTAATCGTACATCATAGCAGCACACCCGACCGGGGACATGCTGACCGTCTGATCCTGTATGCCCATCTCGTCTATAACCTCACAGATCATCCTGTGGGCGATACCGTGACCACATCCCGGGCAATAATGGGTGTGGACGTCCTTGGTTAGACTCTTAGGACGAGAATATACCTTTGTCTCAGTCATAATCGATATCCCCCTATCCCAGAATTTTTCTGCACTGCTCCTCGATCTCGTCGACCGAGGGGGCTACTCCACCGCAACGACCGTAGAAGCTCACGGGGAAACGACATCCGCTAGCGATCTTTACGTCGTCGACCATCTGACCCATGTTCATCTCAAGGTCCAATATGTGAGTCACCCTGTCGGTGAGCTTCTGGAAAGGCTCGTATGGGAAGGGGAAGAGGGTTATCGGCCTGATCATGCCGATTTTATAGCCTTCGTTTCTGAGATGAGATATAGCGGACTTGGCTATCCTGGCGGTGGTCCCGTAGGAAGCTATGACCAGTTCGGCGTCGTCCAACATGAACTCTTCCCACTTTGTGTCTTCCTTCTTCATCCTGTCGTACTTGGCCTGAAGTTTGTCGTTATGGGCCTCTAATAGTTCAGCGGTGAGGTTCATGCTCTTTATAAGGCTCCTGTGACCTCTAGTCGCCTTGTTGCCGAGCCCCCAGCTCTTCCAGTCTCCTCTATCGGTCTCATGCGGTTTTATCTCGACCGGCTCCATCATCTGCCCCATAAAACCGTCGGCCAATACCATCACTGGGTTACGGTACTTAAATGCATAGTCCCAGGCGGATTGCACAACCTCCACCGCCTCCTGCAACGTGCTGGGCGCGAACACCATGAGGTTGTAATCCCCGTTACCGCCGCCCTTGGTCGCCTGAAGGTAATCGGCCTGAGACGGAAGGATACCACCGAGGCCTGGACCGCCTCTCATCACGTTGACAAGAACGGCAGGAAGTTCCGACCCTGCCAGGTAGCTGAGTCCCTCGGACATGAGGGAGATTCCAGGGCTGGACGAGGTCGTCATGACCTGATATCCCGTCGCGGCCGCGCCGAGGATCATGTTCACCGATGCTACCTCGCTCTCCCCCTGGATGTATACCCCACCGTACTCGGGAAGGTGGGCTGACATGTATTCCGGTATCTCGTTCTGAGGCGTTATAGGATAGCCAAAGAAGTATCTGCACCCAGCCTGAATAGCCGCTTCCGCAATAGCTTCGGTTCCTTTCATGAGCACCTTCGCCATGTTTCGCTCTCCCCCCTTATTCGGTGATCTTGTAGACCTCTATGACCGCATCGGGACAGGAGATCGCGCACATTCCACACCCTATACAGCCTTCCTTGTACTGCTCGACCGGTCTGTGCCCCTTAGAGTTAAGGTTTTCAGAAATTCGAAGAACCTTAACGGGACATGCGGCAACACAGACGCCACAGCTCTTGCAGTACTCCTCGGCGATCACTATTCGCCCTTTTGCCATGAGCAACAACACCCCTCTCGCGTTTTTTGTCGCTTTAAAACAGCTCTATTTGGCAGCCTCCTGACGGAGGATTCGAGCTCCATGATTCTTGGAAGGAAGGCCGGTTGACCACATAGCTCCCCTCTCCCAGGGCAACAGCATGTACCTTGAAACAGGCCAGGGTGGCACTAACCGAGAGGATAAACTCTCCTTGGCCTCATCGTAAAGGTGGGGAGGCACTCCGGCGTATAGGACAGGAAGGTCAAGCTCTTTGCCTGCTGCCTCCACCAGCTCCAGCCCCTCTGACACCACATCTACTGTGGTCTCGCTCATAAGGTGAGAGTTACAGACCAACGCTCCAACCTTGAGCCCTCCGATCTCCTCCATACGTCTCCTCATCAGGGAGATCCCCTCTACGGTAGAGGTCATTGGACGATAGGCGTTTACCACCAGGATCAGAAGATATCCAGCGGATACCATTCTCTCTCTATACTTGGTGAGGGCTAAAGCCCCCTCCGCGTCACCGCCGACGTCCAGAAGAAGCCGTCCGTCTGGCTCGGACAGAGCCCAGTCTACCTGAGCGGTAACCAGGGGCATGTCTATCCACTTGGCTTTGTCCGGTGCGGTTAGTATGCGAAAGCCCTGTCCCTCCAGGGTGTCAGATACCTGACGAACGCAAAAGTAGGGGTTTATTATATCCACATCGGCTATCGTCACCTTTTCACCCATCGAACTAAATCCCAGCGCGAGGTTCAACACCCATTCTGTCTTTCCTGATCCCAAAGCCCCGGTCACGGCTATGGCCTTAGGCCAGGGATGTCTGTTCATCAAATTGGCGAAAAGATCCTTCTGGTATGTCACGACATCATATCCCCTTCCGATAGGTGGGATCCTCTGACCCACTCAACGCCGGTCAAATTTCTCTTCCCCTCAGGCTGGACGGTCAAAAGCCTCACGGCACCACGCAAACACTTTACCATAGGGTAACCACGCTCGTCCAGAAAGACCGTTCCAGGTTCACCCTGAAGCTCGTCGATGATCTCGGTCTTCCACAGTTTTACTCTACGTCCTTGGAGATAGAAATAAGCGCCAGGTGAGGGATTTAGTGCTCTTACGATACGGTGTATCGAGATAGCCGATAGGTTCCAGGAGAGAAGTGCTTCTGTCTTGTCTATTTTTCCAGCATATGTGGCTAACAGCGAATTTTGAGGTTTAGGAAGAATCTCGCCATCTATAAAAGATTTTACGCCTCTGGAGAGCAAAACGCCACCTATGTATGCAAGTCGAAATAGCAGTTCTCCAGAGGTCTCATCATGGCCGATATCGATCGTCTCCTGTATGAGAATTGGCCCAGCGTCCATCTCCTCAACAAGTCGAAAGACTGTGATACCGGTTTTATCGTGCCCATCCATAATGGCTCTTTGGACCGGTGCTGCCCCTCTGTAGGCTGGCAAGAGGGATGGATGTAGGTTCAAACATCCAGCTTTAGGATGTGAAAGATATGGCTCTTTTACTTTTTGGCCGAAGTCTATCACGAATATACAGTCAGGACGTTCTCTATCCAGCATATCTAGAAGAACAGAGTCGTAGTTTACGTTGGACGATCTGTGTACATTCAGGGAAAGGTCAGTGGCCGATATCTCCACAGGCGTGGGAGATGGGAGCATTCCTCTCCTGCCCGACGGCCTTGGAGGGGCGGTTATGACGAGAGAGGGGGATGTTCCAGCCTCCGACATCGATTCAAGACATTTAGACGCAAAAAATCCGTTCCCCATGAACCATATCTTGATCAAGAATCGTTGTCCTCCCTTCTCATCTTGGAGAGTTTTTTCTTTATCATCTCTCTCTTCATCGGAGATAGATGATCTATCATGAGTCTACCGTTAAGATGATCTATCTCGTGACACATAGCTCTGGCTAGGAATCCCTCCGCCTCTACTGTGTAAAGAACTCCCTTTTCGTCCTGAGCCTCCACGGTGACTCTGTAGGGCCTGGTGACATCCTCAAAAATCCCCGGAAAGCTAAGACATCCCTCCTGATCTCTCTGTTCTCCCTCTTTATACTTTATAACCGGATTGACCAAGACATAGAATTTTTCCTCGTAGAAGATGACAGCAACTTTCAGGCTTTCACCTATCTGAGGTGCTGCCAAGCCAACACCATCATATTCTATCATAAAATTTTTAAGCTCATCGATAAAAGCATCAAAAAACTCATCAAAAGACTCAATTGTCTGTGTCTCTTCCCTCAGAATTGGGTCAGGGTATATCCTAAGAGTGTGGTCGCTCAACATGTCCATCTCCTTTACTTAACGCGATAACTTAGAAAAAAAGTAAAAGACGCCACACCCCGAATTTGGAGTGCGGCGTCCTCTGTGGATAAACGTCAGTTCCTGTCGAAGATGTCTCCGAAGGCGTCTCCCAATGTGATGGGACCCTCCTCGGACTGGAAGTTGGAAACAGGCTTCTCCGATTCGGATTTCTTCTTTCTTCCGCCGGCGGACTGGCCTGCGGGTCTCTCTCTCTTCTCGCCTTCCTCAAGGGCACTGAGGCTGAGCCTGATCCTGCGATCAGAGGAGTTAACCTCTATGATACGGGCTGTGACCTCCTGTCCCTCGGAGAGAACGTCTCCTGGCTTCTCGACCCTCTTGTTGCTGAGCTGAGATATGTGTATGAGCCCCTCGACGCCCTTCTCAAGCTCGACGAAAGCTCCGAAATCGGCGAGGCGAACGACGGTAACAGGGAGATCCTGTCCCTTTGCGTAACGCTCATCGATACCGTTCCAGGGATCGTTAAGCTGCTTGAAGCCCAGGCTAAGGCGCTTCTTGACGGGATCGACACTGAGGACGACGGTCTCCAGCTCCTGCCCCTTCTTGACGACTTCCTTGGGATGTTTGATCCTGGCCCAGCTAAGGTCCCCGATGTGGACAAGTCCCTCGATCCCAGGCTCGACCTCGACGAAGGCGCCGAAATCGGTCACGTTGGTGACGACTCCAGTAGCCTTGTCGCCCTGATGCCATCTCTCGACGATGGTATCCCAGGGATCGGAATCGGTCTGCCTCATGCTGAGGGATATGCGGTTATGGTCGTGATCGATGCCGATGACCTTTACCTTAACCGTGTCGCCCTTTTTGGCTATGTCCTTGGGCTTAGCGTTCCTGTGCCAGGACAGCTCGCTTATGTGGACGAGACCGTCGATGGGACCGAGGTTGACGAAAACCCCGAAGGATGTGAGGCTGCTGACGGTTCCTTCAAGGATAGTTCCCTCTTCAACGTCTTTATAGAAGTTGTCCCGTTGCTCGGAGATCTCCTGATCGAGGATGGACCTTCTGGACAGCACCAGACGGCGCTTACGGCGGTCCTTCTCAAGAAGCTTGACGTCGAAGATCTCGTCGATAAACTTTCCAGGATTGACTCCCCTTCCCTCCTCGGCGAGGTGAGATATGGGGATAAATCCCTCAAGAGAGCAACAGTCAACCATAAGACCGCCCTTGACCTTACGAAGCCCTCTTACGGAGAACGTCTCCTGACCGGCGATAGTCTCCTCAAGCTCCTGCCAACGGCGATCGAATTCGCAACGCCAACGACTTACCACCAGCTGAGATTCCTCTCCCTGGCGAACGTTTACCACCTGGACCTGAAGCTCCTGTCCGATGGAAGGCTCGGCACTGTCTCCTACAAGGATGTGGTGGCTCCACTCCCTGGTGGGGAGGAATCCCTCACATTTATATCCCACGTCAACAAGCCAGCCGCCCTCGGCCTGCTCTACTACGGTCCCGGTGACTACCTTGCCTCTGTGTATCTCCTCAAGGCCACCTGAACTCTCCAAAAGTTGCTCCATGGTCATATCTTCCGTTGCGTGGTTCTTAATCTCTTCACTCATTATTTGACATCCCCCTGACGTCCTGCGATCCCTTACAGGATCGCTTGTTGTAGTTGTTTTATCAGCCAATCCGGGGTACTGGCCCCGGCGGCAATTCCTATCGTTCCCTTGTCCGACAACCACCCCCTATCGAGTTGATGTGCTTCTTCAACCCACAGCGCAGGCGTTCCTGATTCCTGCGCTATACGAAAGAGCTTAGCCGTATTTGCGCTGTTGTGACCTCCGATGACCACTATGCCATCGACCGAGCCGGCAAGACGTCGAACAGCGTTCTGCCTCTCAACGGTGGCCCTGCATATGGTATTGGACACACGAATCTCCCTAGCTAAGCCCACAGAGTGGTAGGCTATGTCCTTCAAGGTCGATTCTTGCTGTGTCGTCTGAGATATAATACCAATTTTATCGATTTTATCAATAGCCTGGAGGTCGCTTTCTTGAGATATGACCATATAAGGGCCTTTTACGTAGCCCAATATGCCCTGAATCTCGGGATGGTCTTTATCTCCTAGGACCAACAGAAGATATCCCTCTCTGGATAACTGCTCTGCCATCCTCTGCGCCTTCCTGACGAATGGGCAGGTTCCGTCTATGATGGTCACGCTCTTTTCGATCAGACGCCTATGCACATCGGGAGATATACCGTGTGCCCTTACGAAAACAGCCTCACCGGCAGGGACGTGATCGTCGTTATCCACCACCACGAGGCCAAGCGCCTCAAGCCTCTTTACCTCCTGTGGGTTGTGGATTGGACTCCCTATGCAGAATATCTTACCCTGGGAGGTTAGGGCCTCCTCCATGGTCTTTATGGCCCTGGTAACTCCAAAACACAGACCGGTAGGCTCAGCGACTACGATCTTCAATTTATAGCACCCTCTTCTAAATGGGCCAGAGATGAATCAAACGCCTCAGACAACACCTCATTATAGCTTGTTTTGGACAGATCGTACCAGTCTACAGGAAAAAATTTCCTAAACCATGTCATCTGCCTCTTTGCGAACTGTCTGGTGGCCACGATATCGGACTCTATTCCCTCATCCAGGGTCATCCTGCCCTGGCAGTAAAGGACGAGCTCTCTGTACCCAAATCCCTTCATGGAGGGGAGATCAGGGGAGAATCCCATGTCCAAAAGCCACTGAACCTCCTCGGGATAGCCGCTGTGGAACTGTTTTTTGACCCTATCCTCTATGGATCGGCACAGGTCCTCCCTGGGCCTTATCAGACCGATATAATGGGGGCTATACCCCGAATTGCCGCTTTTCTTTCTGAAGGACGACAAAGTCTCTCCAGAAACCCTGTAGACCTCCAGGGCCCTTATCACTCTGACCGAATCGTTGGGATGAAGCCTCCTGGCCGAGTCAGGATCGACCTTGGCGAGCATCTCGTGGCGGGACAAGCTGTCCATTCTGCCAAGCTCGTCCCTTATCTCGGGATGACAGGGTACGTCCACAGTAAGAGATCGGTCGAACAGGGCGTTATAGTAAAAGGGAGTTCCACCAGCGAAGATCGGGACCCTTCCCCTTGCGATTATCCTCCTGACAGCTCTGTTGGCCAGATCGACGAAATCGGCAACCGAGAATATCTCGTCTGGATCGACCACGTCTATCGCATGATGCAAAACGTCTCTCCTTGTGGCGAGGTCTATCTTATCGGTTCCGACGTCCATGTATCTGTAGACCTGGCGAGAATCGACCGAGATGACCTCCCCCCCTATCTTTTTCGCCAGTTCCACGCTTAAAGCGGTCTTGCCCACCGCTGTGGGACCTATAACCGCAATAACAGGAATCGACATGTCTCAGCTCCTCTCGAACTTGGCGGCTATTGAATTTGCCGACATCCTTACGATCGCCGGCCTGCCGTGAGGACAGGTCGACGGCATACCATCAGCGTTTATCTCCCTCCAAAGGGCCATGGCCTCCTGGGAGGAAAGCCTCCAGGTCAGTTTGACCGACGCCTTGCAGGCCATGGTCGCCCACCTGAGCCAGACCGCCTCCCTGCACACCCGATCCCCGTCCAGACCGGTTAAGGATGACCTGAGCAGAGTCAGTGGAGGGATAGTCCCACATCCAAGCAAGTTTGGGACGGAGGAAAGGGATACGACGCCATCGGAGCGAGAGAATTCAAAACCTAGCGTCCCAAGCTTGTCCAGATGCTCCTCGCAGTCGCTTTGAAGAGAAGGAGGAAGGGCCATCGGCACAGCCAGCCTCTGAGAGCCCTCTCCTGATGACATAGATGCCCTTATCCTCTCGAAGTTGAGCCTCTCGTGAGCGGCATGAGGGTCCATTATGACCAGTTCGCCTCCGTCGTCGAAGATCAGATAACCAGATCCCAGTTGGCCCAGGAAAAGGGCAGAGCTATCCCTGTCAACAGGTTCCGGCGGTTTATACGTCGAGGTAAACTCTCTTTCATAGGGGACAGCTCCATGGGACACCCTTAGTGCCGGCTCTCTCTCGTCCTTCACCGTAGGAGGAGGCATTACCCTGCTGAACAGGGAGGTCCCCTCCAGAGCCGGTCTTTGCTGGAAGCGCCCTGATGTCGATCCTGACGTGAAACCTGGCGTATATGACGGTTTTCTCTCACCCTCCTGCAACGATGCGACGCAATCCCTGACGGAGGAGAAGAGATCACCTCCATGTCTGAAAAGGACCTCTGTCTTGGCCGGATGGACGTTGACATCGACCTCATCGGGAGGCGTCTCTATCCACACAGCCCAGTTTCCCGACGAGTTAGCCTCGCCCGATGATATCGCGGACTTTATGGCCGGCTCGTCGATCCTTCTGCCGTTGACGAAGGCCATAAGAGAAATCCTGCTGGTCCTTGGGGCCTCCTGCCACCAAATGGAGACTCTGTAGTTTCCCCTCTGTCCCTGGGAGGAGCGAATGACCGGCTCATCCCCCCAAAGTCCCTGAAGGACCGACCTCCTATCCTGAGATCCAGGCGTGGAATAGACCGTTTTATCGTCGCCGGAGAGAGAGAAGGCCACCTCGGGGTAGGCCACGCTGTACTCCTGGATCAGCCTTGATATCCGCCTCATCTCCGCCACGGGACTTTTCAGGAACTTTCTCCTGGCCGGAAGGTTGAAGAACAGGTCGTCCACCTGGACTCTGGTTCCCGGCTTACAGTTGATCTCACCTTGAGACCTTATCTCTCCACCCTCGGCCTTTATCCATCCACCGGAGGACCTCTCTGCGGTCCTACTCCTTATATCCAAACGTCCCACCGCAGCTATGCTAGCAAGCGCCTCGCCCCTGTATCCCAAGGTCCCGATGGTCTCAAGGTCGTCAAGGGACGATATCTTGCTGGTGGCGTGGCTCTTGACCGAGAGGATAAGGTCATCATCATCGATCCCTCTGCCGTTGTCCTCCACGACCAGCGAGATCCGGCCTCCTTGGACCGCACGGACAGATATCCTGGTGGATCCGGCGTCCAGGCTGTTCTCGATCAGCTCCTTTACAACCGAGACCGGTCTTTCGACGACCTCCCCTGCGGCTATTCTCATAGCTACGTCTGGAGAAAGTACCTTTATCCTCAAAGGGCCACCGCCTTTCTAGCCCTCTCTCTAAGAGCGTAAAGCAAATCAAGGGCCTGTTTGGGGCTCATCTCGTCTGGGGAAATACCGGCAAGCTCCTGGATTATGGCGTCCCCTTTCAGGTCGAGAAACTCCATCTGCAAAGACGGAGAGGAGAGCTCAACGCAACGGTCTTCCCTCTCGAAACCCTCCAGCAACTCCCTAGCCCGTATCAACACAGATCTAGGTAAGCCAGCTAACCTTGCCACCTCTATCCCATATGAACGGTCCGCAGGTCCAGGCACGATCCTATGGAGGAACGTAACACCCGTATCGTCCTCCTCTACCTCCATGCTCAGGTTGAAGCATCCGTCCATCCGACATTCAAGGTCGGTCAGCTCGTGATAATGGGTCGCGAAAAGCACCTTAGGCGTCGCTCCGCAGAAGCTGTGAAGGTACTCCACCACAGCCCAGGCTATGCTCATCCCATCGTAGGTGGACGTGCCCCTTCCCACCTCGTCCAAGACGACCAAACTGCGATCCGTAACGTTGTGGAGTATGGACGCTGTCTCAACCATCTCCACCATAAAAGTGCTGTTGCCCCTGGATAACTCGTCCCTGGCCCCAAGCCTAGTGAATATTTTGTTAAATATACCTATATGAAGACGTTCGGCAGGGACGAAAGAACCCATCTGTGCCATTATGACCAAGAGAGCGGTCATCCTCAGATAAGTAGATTTACCCGCCATATTGGGCCCGGTGACTATCGCGATCCTTTTGCCCGTCGAATCGAGCTCGACGTCGTTAGGTACGAAGGGAACGTCCCTCTGGATAAGCTCCACCACTGGATGCCTGCCACCCGCTATATTTACCGAACATTCGTCGGAAAACTCTGGCCTGGTGTATCCCATAGACCCAGCGACCTCGGCCAAAGAGGCCAGCGCGTCCAGGTCCCCCAAGGCCCTACCCATGGTCTGGAGTTGACCTGTAACGGAAAGGGTCTCCTCCACCAATCGCTGGTATATCCTGGCCTCGATGTCCTTTATCCTCTCGCCGGAGGACAACATCTTTGACTCGAACTCCTTGAGCTCTTCGGTTATATATCTCTCGGAGGACACCAGAGTCTGCCTTCTGTGATAGTCATCCGGCAAGGTTACGCCGTCTTTCAGAGAACCTCTGGATATCTCCACGTAATAGCCAAAAACCCTGGAATAGCCGACCTTCAGCTTCGGCAAAGAAAGCCTTTCCCTCTCCTTGGCTATAAAACCCTCAAGCCAGCTCTCGCCGTCTTTTGAAAACCCTCTCCAACGATCAAGTTCCTCGTCGGCTCCGTCCTTTATGACGTTACCAGTTCCCATAACCCTGGAGGGGCTATCCTCAAGGTACGCAGCGAGCCTCTCTCCAAGTTCCTCTAACTCAGGAGAGAAAGGAACCATATCCTCCAGCCCTAGGTCCTTCAGGTAATGTAACAGGCCGGGAGCAAGGCAAAGGGTATCCCTTATAGCTCCCATATCCCTGGGATTCCCTGTCCTCATGTGGAGCCTCGCTACTGACCTCTCGACGTCCTTACAGGACGACAGATGTCCCTGAATATCGACAATGGAGGCATGAGAAGTCAGGAATTTCTCCTGAACGTCCAGCCTGTGGTCTATCAGAGCCAGGTCGGTCAGAGGCCTCAATATCCACTCTCGTAGCCGTCTTTTTCCCATGGGGGTTCGGCATCTGTTCAACACGGAGAAAAGGGAAGGTGACTCCCCGTCCACAAGCTCCAGGTTTCTCTGGGTCGTTACGTCCAGGTTCAACCACCTGCCTGAGGTGGTGACGGTTATGCGGGAGACGTGTTTGGCCGCCCCATATTGGGTCTCCTCGAGGTAACGAAGCAGAGCCGCAGCTACACCTGCCTCAGGTGAGTTGTCCTCAACGGAGAACCCTCGGAGGGTGTGTATAGACCATCTACGACAGAGCCATCTGGTTCCCTCCACCGGATCGAAACTCTCTTTGGGCAACAGAACCTCCCCCGAAAGGCCTAAAGAGCCGCTTAATCCCTTTTCCCTTCCTCCACCGGGGATTAGTATCTCCGCTCCCGGACAGGAAGAGATGATGCCTCGACACTCCTCCGAGTCAACTATGCCCACCTCCAGGAGGCCGGTAGCTGACTCCAGAGTTCCTACTGCCCAAAGGTTATCCTTCAGCCCCAGAAAAGCCAGCAGTTTACCGTCCTGTCCTGTATCCTCAGGGACGTAGGTTCCTGGCGTTACGACACGGATCACCTGTCTCTCAACCAGGGATTTACCGTCCGGCTCGGTCATCTGCTCGCAGATGGCGACTTTAAATCCATTTCTGACCAGCTTGCCCAGGTAGGACTCTGCGGCATGATGAGGGACCCCGGCCATAGGTATCCTCTTATCCTGGTCCCTGGCTGTAAGGGCGATATCAAGAACCTCCGACGCTATCTTCGCGTCTTCGAAAAAAAGCTCGTAAAAATCCCCCATCCTGAAAAACAGCAGAGCGTCGGGATGTTCTTTCTTCCACCTGACGTATTGCTCCAGCATAGGGGTCATTTTCACGCATTCAGGAAGTCTCAAGCTATCACCTCCTAAGAGAATCAAGATACCCCTGAAGAATGACCGTCGCAGCTACTTTGTCGACCTGGCCCTTCCTCTTTTTCCTCGAGACATCTCCCTCTATGAGAATCCTGTTCGCTATGGTTGAGGTGTATCTTTCATCCCAGGTGACTATCTCCAGATCTGGGAAGGCCTCCTGGATCCTGAGTATCTCCGCCTCCACCCTCTCGGCGGAGGGTCCTTTAGTCCCGTTCTCCCTGATGGGAAGGCCTATCACGACCCGTGAGGCCTTGGTAGTGGAGAGAAGCTCCCTCAACGATGATATCCAGTCTCCCTGAGCGTCCCATACCGCAACCCCCTGGGCGAAGGATCCCAGGGGGTCACTGACGGCTACACCTATACGAACCGTTCCCATGTCGAGGGCCAATATCCTGTCTATCAAGAGAGGAATCCCTTCACTATATCCGAAGCCTGGGAGAGGGCGTCTTTTATCCTCTCCGACCTAGCCCCTCCTGCTTGGGCCATGTTGGGCTTTCCGCCTCCCTTGCCCCCGAAGATGGAGGAGACTTCCTTGACTATCTTCCCAGCGTGAAGGCCGGCCTTGACCGAGTCGGTTCCTAGCATACATATCATCTGAGACCGCTCTTCGCCGTTGGAGCCAAGCAGAACCACCGAGTTGGGGTCTTTGTCCTTTATGCTGTCGCCTATCTCCCTGAGTTGATCCTGGTCGCAGTCGTCTATCGATGCGGTGTAGAGCGATATTCCACCGGGCAGATCGGTCTTGATTACCTTTTTCCTCAGCTCATCCATGGCTGATTTGAGGGAATAACGCTGAATTTCCCTGGACAGTTCCCTGTTCTCGACATCCATGGCCTCTACCTTCTCCACCAACCTGGCAGGCCTGACGCCCAATTTAGCCGAAAGCTCCTTCAACGTGGATGTCATGTTTTGATAGTTTCTGAAGGCGTTCATCCCGGTTAAGGCCGTTATCCTCCTGATGCCGGAACCGATGCTCTCCTCGGTCAAGATCTTGAACAGCCCCACCTCACCTGTGGATCGCACGTGTACCCCTCCACAAAGCTCGGATGAGAAATCCCCTACGGATACGACTCGAACCTTATCGCCGTATTTTTCCTCAAAGAGGGCCTTCGCACCCCTGTCCTTCGCCGTGGCAAGGTCGGTCTCCTCGACGTCCAAGGAGGTATTGTCCTGGATCTCCTGGTTTACCATGAGCTCCACCTCCTCCATCTCGGAGAAGCTCAGAGGCTCAAAATGAGTATAGTCGAAGCGAAGGAACTTATCAGACACCAAAGAACCGTTCTGCCTGACGTGTCCCCCGATAACCCTGACCAGTGCCTCGTGGAGAAGATGGGTCGCTGTATGGTTTTTGGCCACAGAGTCCCTCTTGTCCTTGTCGACAGACGCCACTACCTTGGCCCCTAACGAGACGACGCCGTTGATCACCCTTCCCCGATGTATGGAGAGGTCCCCCGCTGGATGGAGGGTATCGTCTATCTCTACCAAGAAGCCATCTCCCTTTATCATACCGCTGTCGCCGATCTGGCCGCCTCTCTCGCCGTAGAAAGTCGTCTGAGACAGGACTATATCGACGGTCTGCCCTTCATGAGCGGACTGAACCAGACTGTCGTCGGCCACCATAGCGGTTACACTGGCGTCACAGGACAGGCTGCCATACCCCAGGAAGGGGGTCGCCCCCTGAGATGCCAGTATCTCGGCGTAAAGGTCGCCGGTCATCACCGAGTTGGCCTGTTTGCTGGACGCTCTGGCCCTCTGCCTCTGGACCTCCATTTCCTCTTTGAAGCCCTTTTCGTCAACCTCTATTCCCTTTTCCTGACAGATCTCTACGGTAAGCTCAAGGGGATAGCCGTAGGTATCGTAGAGATCGAAGGCTACCTTTCCAGAGAGGATGGATCCTTTCTCGGCTTTCAGCGAATCTATCTCCTGGTGCAGAAGATCGCTTCCCTGCTCCAGGGTCCTGCCGAATCTCTTCTCCTCGACCGATATGACCTGCTCGATGGTCAGCCTGTTATCGTTGAGCTCCCTGTAGGGGTTGGACATAATCTCCAACACCTTTGGAAGTAGATCGGTGAGGAAAGCCCCTCTGAGGCCGATGAGTCTGCCGTACCTGGCGGCCCGCCTCAAAAGCCGGCGTAGGACGTAGCCCTGACCGTCGTTGGCGGGAAGGATCCCATCGGCTATCATAAAGGCCACTGATCTCATGTGATCCGATATAACCTTAGCGGCCATGTCTCCCTGGGACGTAGCTCCGTAGGAAATTCCGGCCATGGAGCACACCTGGTCCATTATAGGCTTGAACAGGTCCGTCTCGAAGTCGTTTGAGACCCCCTGCACCAACGACGTCAGCCTCTCAAGCCCCATACCGGTATCGATGTTCTTCCTCGGAAGAGGAATGAGGGTTCCGTCCTCCTGCCTATCGTACTGGGTGAAAACGTGATTCCATATCTCAAGATACCTGTCGCAGTCGCACCCAGGGGCACAGTCGGGACCACAGGAGAAAGCTGGGCCCTGATCGTAGAGGATCTCCGAATCCGGGCCACAGGGGCCTGTCGGTCCCATGAACCAGAAGTTTTCCTCCTCGCCGAAGCGAAGTATCCTATCCTTAGAGAGCCCGACCTCTTTATGCCATATGTCGAAGGCTTCCTCGTCGTCTTTGTATATGGTTACGTACATCCTGTTTCCGTCGAGACCTATGACGTCGGTCAGAAACTCCCAGCCCCAGGTGATAGACTCCCTCTTAAAATATCCTCCCCAGCTGAAGTTCCCCAACATCTCGAAGAAAGTGTGATGCCTGGCGGTACGGCCGACGTTCTCTATATCGTTGGTCCTGACGCACTTTTGGGACGTCACGGCGCTTTGAAACTCAGGCTCCGCTATACCCAAGTAATACTTCTTGAACGGGACCATACCGGCTATGGTGAATAAAAGGGTCGGGTCCTCCGGCACCAGAGAGAAACTGTCGTAGTGTTTAGCTCCCTTTGATACCCAAAAATCTATAAACAGCTGGCGTATTTCTCTGCCGCTTCTCCACTTCATAAAAGGCTCACTCCAATCAGCGGACCATATCCGCCCTCGATATCCTGGCGTTTCTGACTATCTCATCAACGTTCTGTCCTGGGAAAACCCCGTCCCTGTAGATCCATCTTCCTCTGCTCATGGTCCCCGCCACGTCCCCGGATGAACCGGCATACACCACGAACATTCCCAGGTTATCCTGATCCACCCCTACGTAGTTGGGCTTGTCCAGATCGACCAGTACGAGGTCGGCGTTCCAACCGGGGGCTATCCTGCCGGAATTTTTGAACCCGAGGGCCTGGTATCCCGCGTATGTAGCCGCTTCCAACGTCTGTCTTGCCGTCACCACAGTGGGGTCCTTAAGGACTCCCTTGTGAATCAAGGTCGCGGATCTCATCTCGTCCCACATGTCCAGCCTATTGTTGCTGGCAGCTCCATCTGTCCCAAGAGCGACCGACAGGCCAGAGTCCATCATGAGTTTTATGGAGGCTATGCCGCTTCCCAGCTTCAGGTTGCTTCCTGGATTGTGGACGACGGTGACGGCCATCTTAGCCATCTCCAGGATGTCCTCCTCCGGGATCCACACACCATGGGCCAATATCAGCCCTGGAACTGAGAGAAGCCCCGATCGGTCTAGGTATTCCATCGTGGAAAAACCAAGCTCGCCCCTGATATAGCCCAGCTCCCACTCCGCCTCCAGATAATGGAAATGCACCGACAGGCCCCTATCGCGTGCCGATCGGGATATCTCCTTCAGACTATCTATGGGAACGGTGTAGGGAGCGTGAGGGCCTAGCTGGACCGTGACGTCATCGTCGTCTTTGAACATATCCGCCAGCTCAAGACCCTGGCTCAACCTGATCGGATCGTCGCCTATAAGGCCACGACAGAGGCCACAGCTCATCCCTGCGTCCTTGGCGGCCCTTCCGACTTGGTCCATCTCGAAGTACATATCCCCGAAACATGTGGTTCCGGAGGAGGCCATCTCCAGCAGCGCCGACCTGGTTCCCCAGTATATCCTCTCTGGGTTTAAGTTGGCCTCCACTGGCCAGATGCTTTCCTCAAGCCACTGTTTCAGCGGCCTCTCCTCCCCCAGTCCTCGGAGGAGGACCATAGCTGCGTGGGTATGGCAGTTGACGAACCCGGGCAACAGGGCTTTGTTGCCCCCACAGTCCATCACCTGATCCCCCTCCATGGTCCTTGGGCCGGATATCTCGCCGATCACCTTGCCGGATACCGATAGATCCACCCTCTGGGCCCTGTCCATGGATCCGTCCAGTATCAGCACGTCCCTGAATACGAGCTTGGACATCACTCTTTCCAGCCTTCCATATACTCCTCTTGAGATGGGGTCAGTCGATCCAGCGAAACGCCAAGAGACGACAGCTTTGTGGAGACCACAAGTTTATCTATGTCCTGTGGAACCGGGTAGAGCCTCGACTCCATCTCACCGTGGTGCTCGATCACGTGTAGGGCAGACATGAGCTGGAGAGCGAAGCTCAGGTCCATTATCTCTATTGGGTGGCCGTCTCCTGCCGCGAGGTTTACCAACCTCCCCTCCCCAAGCAGGTAGAGCCTGTTCCCCGACTCGGTCCTATAGCATGTGACGTTAGGGCGGACATCGAAAACCTCGGTGGATATGGATTTCAGATCTGTCTTGGATATCTCCACGTCGAAGTGTCCGGCGTTCCCCATGATGACCCCGTCTTTCATCTTTAGCATGTGGCTGGACGATATGACGTCGACGTTTCCGGTCAAAGTGAGGAAAATATCTCCTAGGGGGGCGGCATCTTCCATGGTCATGACCTCGTGGCCGTCCATCAGGGCCTCGAAGGCCCGGTGGGGGTCTATCTCGGTCACTATTACCCTGGCCCCCAAAGCCTTGCCCCTCATGGCAACTCCCCTGCCGCACCATCCATAACCTGCCACCACGACGACCTTGCCAGCGATAAGGCTGTTGGTTGTCCTCATAACGCCGTCCCATACGGACTGACCGGTCCCGTAGCGGTTATCGAAAAGATATTTGCTGTCCGCGTCGTTGACCGATATCATCGGGAAGGGAAGTATCCCCTGGCGTTCCATGGCCTTTAGCCTCTTTACGCCGGAGGTGGTCTCCTCCGAACCGCCTCGGATGTTCTCTATCAGTTCAGGCCTCTCCTCCAACAGGGTCGCGACAAGGTCCGCTCCGTCGTCCACTATGACATCTGGGCGGCTATCCAGAACGCTCCTCACATAGGAGAAATATTCCTCCGAGGACATCCCTCTGTGGCTGTAGACGTGAACGCCTTCATCGACAAGAGAGGCACAGACGTCGTCCTGGGTGGAGAGAGGGTTGCTTCCCGCGGCGTAGACCTCCGCCCCGAGCCTGGAAAAAGTCCTTAGCAAACAGGCGGTCTTAGCCTCCAGATGAAGGCAAGCCGCCAGTTTTATTCCCTTGAAGGGCTGCTTCTCCATAAAACGGGCCTCCAAAGAGGACAGTACAGGCATATACTGCCAGGCCCAGTCTATCTTCTGAGAACCCGAAACCGCCTTTGACATGTCCGCAACAGCAAAATCTTTCATCAAAAAAGCCTCCTTATAGAGCCTAAACGTCCCTCAGGACGGTAGCTATAGATCTGTCGTAAGGTGGTCTTAGCACTCCCACCTCGGTTACTATCGCCGTAACATTCTCCCCTGGCGTCACGTCAAAGGCAGGATTCCACACCTTGAGTTTTTTGGGGAGAAGCTCCTTCCCGTAGGGAGATCTGACCTCGTCTCCGTCCCTCTCCTCTATGGGTATATCCTCGCCTGAACGTATGGACAGGTCGAACGTGCTTTTAGGTGCTGCAACGTAAAAAGGCACGCCGTGAGCCTTTGCGACGATGGAAAGCCCGTATGTGCCTATTTTGTTGGCTGTATCCCCGTTGGCGGCGATCCTATCAGCACCGACTATGACCCCGTCGACCTTCCCGCTTTTCATCAGCCAAGCAGCCATGCCATCGGTTATAACCGTAACGTCGAAACCGTCTTCCATGAGCTCCCAGGAGGTCAAAAGTCCACCTTGAAGCCTGGGTCTGGTCTCGTCGGCGTAGACTTTTATCCTCTTTCCTTTCTCCTTACAGCTTCTCATCACGCCGAGGGCGGTTCCCCATCCAGCGGTGGCGATAGCTCCTGCGTTACAGTGAGTCAACAGGGTAGATCCATCGGCTATGAGGGCCTCTCCGTTATCTCCGATGGCCCTGTTTATCTCTATATCCTCTTTGTGAAGATCCCTAGCCAGGGCCAACACATCTTCTGGAGAGCTTTCTTTTACTGAGTCCATCACCTCGAGGGCCCAACGAAGGTTGACCGCAGTGGGCCTGCTGGCCAACAGCATCTCCCTGGCGGCATCAATGTCCTCACC
>CAYNAN010000001.1:0-11299 GCA_964395085.1 uncultured Synergistaceae bacterium | reverse complement strand
CAAGAATATCCACCTGGGATCTACGGATATCCACCGATCGCAAAGCACCTCTCTCGAGACGGGAGCTCAGGTCGCCCAGGTTTAAATTAGACCTGAACATCCTATCCGTTATAGATCTCAACAGTCTATCTTTCCTGTTGGACAGATGGGATCTTATCTCCCTGGCGTGAGGGATGGACGCCTCCGCAGCCTCCGATGGAGTGGCACAGCGAAGATCCGCAGCAAGATCTGACAGGGAGATGTCCACCTCGTGCCCTATTCCGGTCACGACTGGAACAGGGCACGAGGCCACAGCCCTTACCACGTCAGGATCGTCGAACGGGACGAGGTCATCCTTGCTGCCTCCCCCTCTGACAAGAAGGACCACGTCGATATCCTTGAGCCTCGCAGCCCTGGAGAGAGCCTTAACTATCGTATCAGGAGCGTCTACACCCTGGACCATACATGGGACGATCACCACGTCCAACGATGGATTTCTCTCGCCCGAAACCTTCAGGACATCTCTGACGGCTGCGCCGGTGGAAGAGGTTATACAACATATCCTGCGAGGATAGGGGGGTATGGCCTTTTTTCTGGCTTGGTCGAAGAGCCCCTCCTTTGACAGGAGGTCCATGGTCTCCTGCCGGGCACGATCGGCGGCCCCTTTGCCTATAGGCATTATTCTCCTGGCGTAAAGCTGATAAGTTCCTCTCTGTGGATAGGTGGAGATCCTTCCTCCCACAACGACCTCATCTCCGACCCTGGGCCAGTTTACGACGGAAGAGGCGTCGGATTTGAATAGTACCGCGGATATCCTGCTATCCTTCCCCGAGAGGGTGAAATAGCAGTGTCCACTGGAGTGTCTTTTTATATCCGATATCTCACCTCTAACCGCCACCTTGGCAAGGCCAGGGATGGATTCGATTACGTCCTTTATGGTGGCCGAAAGCTGGTCTACCGAAATAGGGGATATAGGTAGATCAATCCCCATCGGCTTCCTCTGCCTCAGAGGAGGCTCTCAAGACCTTTGCCAAAACCCCGTTTACGAACTTTCCCGATTCCTCCGTTCCAAAGACCTTCGCAAGCTCCACAGCTTCTGATATGGCCACAGCCACAGGGATGGTTTTGGATATCATCCCCTCGTATATAGCCATCCTTATCGCGGCCCTGTCAACCGCAACCATCCTGTCGGCCCTCCAGCCGACCACGTTACGGTTGATCATGTTGTCTATGCTGACCAGATTTTCGACAACTCCCTTTACGATGGACGTGACGTTCTCTTTGACGTCCTCCTCCTGAAAATCGAAGTTCTCCAGGGGGCCAGATGGATCCATGTCCCTCTTCACGTCCATGCTGTAGAGGACCTGAAGGGATATCTCCCTTGCCATATGTTTTTTATGATGTGGAGGATTTTTCTTCAATCTAAAATCTCCTTAATGAAATTTAACAGGTCTTCCTTGAGTGTGTGGCCAGATTCTGAGTGCAGAAAGGACATCGCTCCGTATACGGAAGCTCCCACTACTACACAGAACAGGGTGTTTTTGAATCCCATGCTGAAAGCAGCGTATAGAGCTGAGGTTACGCCTCCCCAAAATATAGGTCTCTCGAAAAAGCTCAGCTCCTCTTTCTCCAGCTCATCTTCCTGTTTCCATGAGATCAGGACGTCCATTCCCATCGATCTTACCGTCTTCGAGAGATCTTCAGCCAGTCTCAATCTGTCCAGATAGAAAGAGCCCTCCTCCATAACTAGGGAGACCACAAGCTGGTTTCTCTCTCCGACAAAATCAACATCACGACAGATAACTCCCTGATATAGGCGGCTTTCGACGAAATCCCTAAGGCCCGGCTTAGACAACCATATATATCCCTTACCGTTCTCCATCCATTTCAAGTACACGGGATTCCTCCTAAAAATAAGAGGGTCGACTCGCTCACGAGCCGACCCTCAAGCTATCCCTGATCCTCCAGGAGCACGTGAGGATGCCCATCTGTACTCCCGTCAGGACCGGCATCTCCAACTGTCTTATCGGATGAGGACGGCTCCTCCTGGGGAGTCTCTGTCTTAGGGTCGTTAAAATAGATACCCTGGACGTAGATGTTCACGTAGTTGACCGTATATCCCGTTAGGGATTCCAGCTCGTTCTTTATGGTTTCCTGGACGTCCCAAGCCACATCGGGGATTCTTAGACCATATTTGACCATGACGAAAGCGTCGACCGACACGGAGGGAGAATCCCCCTCCTCCACGTAGATTTTAACTCCCTCAGTCACCTTACGGCCCAACCCAAGCTTGGAAGCTATACCTGAACTCGCCGGCTGTATCCCTGGTATTTTAACCAAAGACTGTCTAGCTAACTCGGTTATGACGTCCTCGGATATGTGTATTTTTCCAGAAGCCTCCGAAGAAGCCTCTTCCTCCGCCTCGTCTATGGCTTTATCCACATCGACGACCTCGGCCATCTCAGTCTCCACGGCGTGACTCATTTCATCCATAGGTCAATCCTCCTCAAGTTCAACCTCCGAGGGAGCGAAAGTCCTCTTGCAGTTAGGGCAGTTAATCAGGTCGTCCTCCTGGAAGAGATCGGGCCTGTAGTAGAACATCGTAGAACAGTAGGGGCATAGAATAGACTCATATAGATCCATCTGCCCCTCGCCGGAGTCGGGATCTTCGTCTTCATAGCCATCTCGATCCTCCCAGTCCTCCTCGAGAGCCCCTAAATCCTCGCCTATGGCCTCGCAATAGTCCACTAGGTCCATCATCTCGTCCACCAGCTCGGCAAGACATTCCTCCTGATCCTCCACCTGGTCAACGACGGCGTCGAGGGCGTCCACGATGGCCCCATAAAGGGCCATGTCGAAACCTTCCCTGGGCGTTCCTGCATCGAGCAAACCTCTGATATAGGCTATCTTTTCCCTCGCACTCATCGAAAACCTCCTTGCAAACGACCGACCCTACAGGGATATCTACTTCTTGGCTCTCTCCAGATACTCCCCCGTGCGGGTATCCACGACTATATCCTCTCCGACCTCCACAAACATGGGAACCGTTACTGTGAGTCCCGTCTCAGTGACGGCGGGCTTTCCGCCGCCCGAGGCAGTATCGCCCTTGAAGTTGGGGCTGGTTTCCACTATCTTCAGCACAACGCTGTTGGGGAGCTCTATCCCCATGATCCTGTCTCCGAAAGTCTCCAGCGTGACCTCCAGATTGTCTATGAGGAACTTAACAGCCCGTCCTAATATATCGCTGGATAGATATACCTGATCGTAGTTCTCCATGTCCATGAAAACGTAGCTGTCGCCCTCTTGATACAGGAACTGAGCCGCCTTTTGCTCGAAGACGATCCTGTCGAACTTCTCGCCAGAGCGAAATGCGTTCTCTATTATGGATCCAGTGTCTACGTTGCGAAGCTTGGTCTTAACTACCGCTCCGCCCCTTCCCATCTTGTGGTGCTGGAACTCCACGACCTCCCACATACCGTTTTGCCAAGATATCTTTATTCCGGGGTAAAACTTACTGGTATCAACGACCTGTGCCATCCAACGAACCTACCTTTTCTAGTATGAGTAAGAATACTCGATAATAAGATTTCCTATCCCGATCGACCTAAACAAGGCTCTCGTGCTCAATAGGCATGACTTCCCGATATATACCGGTAGTGTCCTTTAAAGGTGACAAGCCTACATATCCATGTGGGACAATAATAAGTATATATAGGGGAACCTGTCAACGTCCCTTAGGTCCTGGATCGAAAAAAATCACATATCCCACCTATCGATAGGTGCATCCTCTATATCGAGGATGTAGGGTATAACCACCATTACGACCTCGGTACGGTCGCTGATCTTGTTTCTGGACTTAAACAACTCCCCAAGTAGAGGGATATCCCCCAACAAGGGTATTTTTGTGGTGTTAACCGAGTTTCTCTCGTTGAAAAGACCTCCCACCACAAAGGGCTCTCCGTCTCTAACACGAACGGAGGTGACTACCTCTCTCTTGCTGGTCTGAGGTACTTTCTCCCCCTGGTTTCCGTCCTTCCAGGAAACTACCTCTCCTGTGGATATAGACAGCTCAACCGATATTATACCGTCTCTTCCGACGACAGGGGTAAACTCGAGCTTAGGTCCGACCTCCTCGTCGCTATAGGTGGGGTTTCCAGCCTCGTCTCTGGCGGAAATATATTTTAGATTCTCAACTAGCTTAATAGAGGCCTTTTGACCGCTCACGGTTATGACCGACGGGTTAGCCAATACCTTGCCTTTATTGCTCGTGACCAACGCTCTCAGACCGGTATCCAGAAGTCTCGTCTTAGCATCACCTATCACCGGTATCGTTACGCCTGGGAAATCGATCCCTCCAGGTCTGCTGTCGCCGGTGGGAGGGTTATAGCTGTCTGGGTCCTTGACGTAGGAGTAGCCTCCGCTTCCTCCGGCGGAGCTGGTGCTAAGCCACCAATGCTTGTAAACCGCGTTCAGCATCGTCTCAAGCTCGTCGGTTGCGTCGTCTTTGACCTCCACTATTCTGGCCCTGAGCATAACCTGCTGTCCTGGATGGTCTATCCTCTGGAGGACCCTCTCGAACTGGGCAAGCTGGTTCTCCGATCCCTGAACGAAAAGACGTCTCAGCCTCTCGTCCACCAGGATATTTTCCTTGGGTATGGTGGTTAGACCCTGGAGGATATCGGGCATAGCCTTTACGTCCGAATAGGCCACCTGGAAAGCCCTGGTCTTCTCCTCTCCCATAGCCCTTGAGATGGACTCAGGTGCGCCTATTATAAGGGTTTTGCCAACCTTGGCATAGGTGAACCTGTAAAGTCGCATTAAGTACCCAAAGACCTCTTTCAACGGTGCATCCTCGAACTTCATTGTAACGAGAGGTACCTCCGCCATGGATGGATCTAAAACGACGTTCATCTTCATCATCTCCCCTAACATACGGAAGACGTCCTGAAGCGAGACATCTCTGAAATCCACGGTGATCCTCCTATCCGTCTGGAACGGATCGCTGTTATCGACCGGCACAGCCTTGGGAGCGATCATCTCCCTCTCGGACTCGGCCCTCTGAGAGGAGACCCAGGTCCTTATGTCCAACGTCATCCTGTTGGATCCGCCCTCCCCTGATATCCCTCTGACTATGAGCCTTGCTCCGGTGGTGATTGTCATCTTAAGACCCTTTTCGACGTGTTCCATCTCTATCTTGGACACAAGAGGAAAGGAGTAGTCCTTCTCCCACTGAGAGGCTGGCATCACGGTATTTAGGAAAAACAGCTCTATCTTCCCAGGTTCGGTATCGTTCACATCCGGCCTAGGCAGAGCCCTTCCGGTTATGGAGACGCTGACCCTGTCGGCTCCAACCTGCTGTGGAAGAACTCCTGATATGGAGCTCATATCGGACAGGGGATCGGCGAATCCAGCACTACAGAACAAGAACAAGGCTAGTACGACATAGACGATTCTTCTCAAGATCAGCTCATCCCCTTCACAGATCCACCGGAACGGACACGTTTTTACCGTTCCAACGGAAGACCAACTCGTTGGCTTTTATAGACACAAAACGGCCCTTTCCGCTCAAAAAAGACATTCCTTTTTTGACCACTATGCCATATCCAACACCGTCTATGTCAACCACAGCGGCACTGTCCTTGCCCATAACAATCACAGCTCTAACTATAACTATCGGAGGCAGATCCACTAGGTCTTCCACAGATGGCTCCGGGGAGATCAAAGGGACCTCCTCCGGCGACTCCATCTTTACAAAAGGATTTCTACCAAGACGGACTATGTCGTTCGCTATCCTCTGGCTGTCCTTTCTGGTTGCTATCATAGCCTGGTAGAGCTCGACCGATGCCTCTACCTTCGATCTCTCCTCGGATATGGACGGAAGGGGCATTGCCCCGATAGGTTGAAATACGTCAATCCTGTATATCTTAAAGAAGACGAACATGGACACAGAGGCAGATACGACCATAACCAAAATCGCGATCCATCGAACGATCCTTTTATTTCTGTCGTCGCTTTGGATCAGCTCCAAATACCATTCTCTGAAAAGCTCAAGGGCATACTCTTTGTTCAACAACCTGATCACTTCCCGAAGATGGTCTCAAGAAGTATATCGCCCTTGACCATCTGTTCTCCGTGTCCGGTAATGGACAGCTGCTTAACCCTTAGGGCGACGTCCATCTGCCGCCAATCCGCAATAGTCCTCATAAAAGAGGGATAGGCCCCCTCAAAGCTTATTCTGACCCCACGCTCTCCCTGAGGACCAGACTGCCCCGCCTCGTCTATAACCCTGGACAGAACGCCGTTAGCGGTCATGTGCCTCTGAACCAGAGAAAACAGCTCTACACCGTTTTCGGGAACATCTGAACTCCCCATATCGACTCTGGAGAGGATCTCCTTGTACATGAATATCCTTTCCTCCGTTGACCTGACCTGCCTTCCGTATAACGAAAGCTCTTTCTTGGCTAGACTTATCTCCTCCGCTATGGACGTCAACTTTGAGGAGGCGTACAAGGAAAGGCCCAAAAACATCACAGGGAACAGAAACATCGACAGAAAAAGAACCCTTTTAAAAAGTCTATCGTTCATGGCATCACCAAAGCACAGCTCAGCTTAAACTCGACCAGGCTTCGTCCGTCCCTGTTTATTCGCCTGGTATTGGGAAAACCGACCTGTTCGACTATGGGAGACTGCATCAGACCGGTGGCGAACAACACGACGTCGTTCTCGTTGTATGAGTATCCGTTTATCTGGGCCTTCTCCGACTCGGCGGAGAGGGATGAAAGCCAGACCCCGCCAGGAAGTGACAGCTCTATCTGTTTAAAAAGCTCCAGAAGAGGGATATCCCCCTTCAGAAGATTGGTAGTAGCTGAGATCAAGGACTCCTTCTCCTTTAGCCTTGAGAGCTCCACGAGAAGCTTCTCTCCCTGCATTCTGAGGACATCTCTCTCCAGAATGACGGCATCAAGCTCCTTGCTCAAGGCCCTATATTTAAAGGCTCCAATCCCAGCGACTAAGGAAAAAACTACGACAAGGGACAAGACCACGACTGGGAATAGAATTGCCATGAGGTTCAGTTTTTTATCGACATCTTTTACCCTATATTCGTCGGGAAGAACATTAAATTTAGTTATCATGATAAATTCCTCACAGCCAGACCGACCACGGACTCTATCTCGCCGGACTCCTCCGGTGCCCCGACGATATTCCAGTTCTCCCAGGGAAGAACAGTCAAGACCGGTACGGACATACTCGAAGAGATTCTCTCCTTAAGCGCGCCCCTGACCGATGTATCCCCGCCCAACACTATTGTACCTATCGATAGATCCCTAAAAATGGTCTTGATGTAGTTCAGCGTGGCTTGAATCTCGCTGACGACCCTGTTCCCAAGCTCCTCCAATCCCAAAGAGAGTTCGGGAGGAAAGGGGACTGCCCTGTAGAAAAGGCTGCTTTCCCTGTAACCTATCACAAACTGAACTCCGTCGGAGTAAACCAGCAGGACCAGATAACCACGTTCAGGAACAAGGCCATTTCCCACAGCTGTTCTAAAGGCAGCGACGTTATTGGGTTCCATGGAGGACATCGGTATCCCCTGGGCTTTGAGTCCGTCCAGAAGAGGCTCTATTTTTTTCTTCCTTATTGAGGCGACCAGCAGATGAACGACGTCCTCGCTCTCTTTAGAGGGGAGATCCACACCAGAGACGTCGTATAAGGCCTCTGTGACGGGATAGGGGAAGTGTTTTTCAAAATCCCACTGAACCGCGTCCTTAGCCATCTTCAAATCCATAGCGGGAAGATCGACGTTTCTTATCATAAAATCCCCCGAGGGTAAACCCAAGGACACTGGACAGGTGAACCCACCGATCCTGAAGGAAAGCTCGCTTATAGCGTCCAATATCGCGGAGGAGTCATGGATAGATCCCTGTCTAACGGCAGCTCTGGCGTATCCAACAAACTCCTGCTTTGCTATTTTAAGGGTCTCTCCGTCTCTGGACAGCTCCAAATAATAGATGCCGCTGGTCATTATCGCCAGGCCGGCCATGGTGTCTTTATTTCTTTTTCTTTTCCAGAAAGCCATAGGGAACCTCCGTCACTGTATTTCCGGGGAAGCCGACACAGTCAGGGCCAATAGATCCTCCCCGTCCTCTACAACAGAGAGCCATATTAAAACGGAAGAGAAGAGATCAAAAAAAACAGTTGCGGAAATAGCCCTGCCATTTCCGTCCAGGAAAACCGTCTTGTCGTTCCACATAACAGGGAAACTAATTCCGTTCCCCTGATTCAACTCCATTCTTCCCAGAGACCGCTCGATCTTGGATATTTTACCAGTTAACTCAATAGGTTCAGCGCAAGAACAACACGGACAAAAAAATAAAATTGCAAATACGGCTAATAAGCCTGCGTACTTAGGAAAAATCACCACGATCTCCTCCAGTACCCCGAACGGGCTATCTCTTTGTCGCTTTTTTCTGAATCATCGTTTTTAGGCTCCGGTACATCGATGGTCAGAATAGACCCATCCTCGTCCTGTTGGGTGTTTAGGCCCGATGGTATGGACAGATCATCTTTATTCTTGCCTGATGGATTTATGACCCCTGCGAATATCCTATTGTCCTTCACTTCCAGGCTGGTGATTCTAACTCCCTTAAGTTCGATATACCTTTTTTTACCGCTAGCGCCGTCGTCGAAGAAGGGCTTGCCGTCGAAGGCCCCCATCACGTAGAGTCTGGCGTTTCCGGGCTCGCATGGGTTACCACCGGAGTCAATATAGGTAGCTACAAACACCTTGCCCCCAGCGACCACCGGAGGGGTTGTCGAAAACTCCCCTTCCTCCAGGGACAGAAGCCATCCCTCGTGATCGTCCTCCGGATTCAGCTGATCCTCCTCGCCAGAAAGGACCTTAAGATCCTTTAATTGGAGGGTCTCCGAATCTGGCTCCTTAAAGCCGACTATACAGTCGGCTGAGATAGTCCTAGAAGGCCTGGGAACGATATCGAAAGGGTCGCCGGTGGCGCCGAATATCCACGTCTGACCTAGCCTCTTGGAGAGATCCAGACCGTGAACGAATGGCGGTATTCCCTTAGGGCCGGATAAATTGGCCAGTTTGGTCAACGTCCAGTTCCCCAAAACGGTCTCGTCCCAGCGCAGACGCCATATCTGGCCACTCGTATCCCCTACGTAGCCTTTGTCGATCTTAAGGTACTCTGTCCTGCTTGCGCCCTTAGCCACCGCTATCTCCGCTATGACCTGTCCCAGATCCTCATGGGAGATAGGATCGTGAAATCGCTCTCCGTTTGCGACGTCAAGGGCGTAGATAGCCCTTCCACCCCCATCCCCTCTTTTTGAGAGGGAGATAGAGCCGTCGGGCCAAATCTGAGAGGAACCAGCTCCTGCACCAAACAGGGCTATCCACCGAGTCTCACCGACGTCCTTAACCCATCCTATAAAGGGCCGTCCAAGAACCCGCCTGAGGTCGGCGATGGATTTGGATACGTCCTCCCCGGAGGACAGGGTCGATCCTGCGTTAGAGTATCTCCAGAGAAGATCGTTTTTATCCGGCTGAAAGCCTACTCCACCTTCGGAATAGACGGTGCTGTCCCTGGCCCAGAGGAAATAGGGCTTTGTGGGGTCTGTTACATCGAGGGCGTAGAGGCCGGTGCCCCCGTACCCCAGGGTCCCTATGAGGACCGTTTTATATTTATCTCCAGGATCGTAGGGAGGGTTGATCTTCACGTCCTCCACGACCAGAGGTCCAGATAGAAGATACCGAGAGGTTCCCTCATTTCTATCGACCAGATTGTCTACGAGGCCAGCTATTCTAGACCGATGAAGGACATTGGGAGGTATAAAGCCCATAACCTCGTCACCCGAGTTATCGCTGATTACCTGCAAAATACCTCCGTTGCCCTGGTTAAACAGGACCGTTTCTCTCTGTCTATTCTCGTAGGCAAAGGCGTTAAAGTCGTTGTCGGGACGGCTACCAGGAGGGGGACCCATGAGCAAGAGAGAACCTCTGTAGGAGTCGATCATGACGTGAATCCTGTTAGAGCTCCGATCCCAATGACCGCCCCTTATCCATCTGGTGAAGTTATCCCTGTATCGATCCTCCACCCCAGCGTGATATGCCACAGATCCAGCCCCCCCGCCTGTCGACGGGAAGGGACGAAGGTTGCTGTTCCAAAGATACCCCTCCGATACATCATACCACGGAGCATGGTATATAGGCCTCTTGTCCCAGGCCTTCACCCTATCTGTGCCGTCCCAAAGGGTCTCGTAACCGTCTTTTGAGGTGAACCTCTTTTTATAGAGATATCCCGGCCACGCTCCATCCACCCTAGGGATAAATGACGTGGCGTAGACGATGTTGCTGTCCTCGTTGCCGCTCAATACCTTAGGCGGTGCTGAGGAGGATTTTTTATTGCTCTGAATGGTCCTGAATATGAGCCTGAAGGCCTCCAGCAGAGAGTCGGTGTTGGTGGCGTAGTAGGCGGTCTTGTTTATCTCATTGTTGACCTCCCAGGCCCTGCCCTCAAAGGCCATTTTGTTCAGAGTCGTCGAGGGAGGGTCTATGATGCCTATTACGAAGGTCCTGACAGGCTTGGCCTTTTGACCGAATGGCTTGGGCCAGTTGGGATCCTTTTCGTTCGCCTCGAAGAGCGTCTTTACCGCAGTAACAGGCTGGGTGCTAGAGTAGGAGTCCTCCCCGTCGGTGAGGACTATGAGCCAGTTGTCCTGACAGGGATACTCTATGGCGGGCTGGATAAAGGAATAGGCGCAATCTTGGGGGGTTTTCCCTCCTGAATGGATGGAGTTGCCAAGAGGTGTTGCCCCTACCCCCCTCACCTCGTCGTTGTCCGAGTTCTCCACTCCGTCGATGAGGGAGAGGAGATCGTACCACTGGTTGGAGCCTATTTTATCCACAGGAACTCCAGCGGAGAAAACGGAGGAGTCGTAGTAAAAATGTGGTATCAGACCAAAATCAAGCCTCATTTTCCCCTTTCTCTCCCCGGTAGGTTGCCAGGAAAGGCCCTGCCTCGATCTCCACCTATTCCGGTAATCCCAGAACTCGTATGTTACGGGACCGGGGGTGTCGTATCTTCTATCCTGATGATAGGTCGAAAGACCGATCTTCAGGCCCTCCACCATGGAGGGATCGGTAAAGATGGTCCAAAGAACCTTTTTTAGGATATACATCCTGCTGTCGTTAGGATGAAGGTATCTGCCATCAGGACCCCTTCCCATATAGCGAAGCCTGTTGGGCCCTAGATCGTCGATCTGGGCCTGGGTCAGATAGGTCACAGGGGGATAATACGACAAAGAGCCG